>CAZDYZ010000604.1:0-3364 GCA_964509525.1 uncultured Acidobacteriaceae bacterium | reverse complement strand
ATCACCGGTGCGGAGGAATCCGTGACGGGGTCCATAGGTCGCCACTGCCCGTCGACGGGGCGCTGCATGCCCATCTGAAGAGCCAGCCGCTCAATACGTGCCAAGTCCTTCAAGGAAGCTGCTTCCAGGCTCAAAGCGCGGTTCGATTCCACGATAGCGTCCCGCTGCACTGTCAGCTGCTCGATACGGTACCCGTATTCGATTGCACTGAAGTGCTGCCACAGATAGACCATCACGAACAGGAAAAACACGCAAAGGGTGATACCGAAAAGGATCATCTCGCGGCGTCGTTTCGGGTCAGTGACTTTCACCACCCGCGAGTTATCAAGTCGCTTGGCAAAGTAGATCTCTGGCGTGCCGATGAAGATGCCTCGCGGCTGCACTGCTGCCGCCTGCTCCCTCCACTCAGCAGCCTGTGCCACCGTCGGGTAAAGAACTCCGGCTGCCATTACATTCTCCTGCCGAACCGCCTAACCTGTTGGCTTTGCTCGGTTCCAATCTTCGAAGGGCCTGAACTTAGTCCCATGCCTACCTTCATCAGCCTGAGTGCATATCTGCGGAACTGCCCCTGGTTTCGTAAGAATTTCAGGTTCGTTCCGCCGCACGCAGCTTCGCGCTGCGCGAGCGCGGGTTACGATCGATTTCATCCGCATCAGCGGTCAACGGTTTTTTCGTTAACACGCGGTACACACCATTGTGCGCACCATCTCGTAGTGCATTTTTCACAATCCGATCATCCAGCGAGTGGAAGCTGATGACCACCAACCGACCGCCCGGCTTCAGCACCTGCTGCGCCCCACCTGCACTTAGCAGGGTCCGCAGATCGTCGAGTTCACGGTTCACCAAGATTCGGAGTGCTTGGAAGGTTCTCGTCGCCGGATGAATCCGCCGTTCAGCCTTGTTCATTGGCCGGGCCGCGGCCGAAACGACCGCTGCTAGTTGTGCGGTGGTGTTGATCGGCCGCGCCCGAACAATGGCTCTGGCGATTCTCCGCGACCTCCTTTCCTCACCGAATTCGTAAATCACATCGGCAAGCTCGCGCTCGTCGAAGTGGTTTACCACTTGTTCGGCAGTCAACCCGGAATATGGATTCATCCGCATGTCCAACGGGCCTTCCGCCTGAAAACTGAATCCTCGCTCGGGATCCTCAAACTGCATGGAACTGACGCCCAGATCCGCCAGCAGGCCATCCACCGTTACCGGCGCCACGTGCTGTGCCAAATCCGCGAACGAGGCGTGCACTAATTCAACTTGGGGCCAATCGTCTGCCAGCTCGGGAGGCGGAGCTGCCAGCCGCTCACGTGCCCTCTCTAGCGCCATCGGATCCTTATCGAAGCCAATCAAACGACCCTGTGCGCCGAGGCGTTTTGCGATTTCCCAACTGTGTCCGCCTAAGCCCAGGGTGGCGTCGATGAATGTTCCGCCCCGTCGTACGGCCAAGAATTCGATTGCTGGTTTTAAAAGAACTGCCACATGGCCAAATGTCCTTTTTTCGCCATGGGTGCCCCCAGGGGCGCTGTTTGATTCTGAAAACCCGTTCTCCATTCACTCCCATTCCGAGATCGCGAATGGAACCTGAAACCTGACTCGCTCTAAATTCCCAGACGGTCGAGCTCTTGTTCATCCTCAGCCGTAAGCGGCTCCTGCACCTCTTTGCGCAGCGTTTCTGCGTTCTGTATCTCCAGGAACTTCACCCTCCCGCTAACCGCCACCTCGCCCTTCAGCTCCGCCGATTCGCGCAGGACAGCAGGCAACAACAGACGACCTTGTCCGTCCATCTCCACCGATTGGCCGTAATAGCTGGTCCGCTTCAGTAACCCCTGCTTGGACTTGTTGAAGTTGGAGACCGAATTCAACTTGCGTTCGATCTCCTCCCATTCCTGAAGGGGAAATGCCTTGGCACTTTTGCCGTCCCAGCTGGTGATGTAGAATTGCGAGCTGTAGTTCTCGTCGACCAGGCGCTTGAATTCTGCCGGCACTTTGAGGCGCCCTTTTTCGTCGAGCCGGGTTAAGTGAGTGCCACGAAACATAATGTTGGGCGCCAAAATTGTGGAGCCCGAGTCCTGAAACAGAGGTGAACATCATCGACACCGCACGCCAACGGCTATCAAATTGCCGTACGTGTTGGGCGATGAAACCATTTCGCGTCAGTTGCCCCACAGAGCCTAGGATTTGGTCCACAATTTACCACTTTTTACCACTTCTATTGGAGGTATCCTACTCCTAAACAGCTCTATGTCAAGCAGAAATTGCGCTTTTTTCCCACGTTCTTGCCGCAAAGCAGCTCAATACAATTTCTGGTAGAGACTTGGTCGGACACACACAACGAATTGGGTTTACTTAGAAGGTTCCGATGCGGCAATCCTCGGAGGAAACCGGTACAAGGGCATGAGCCAGCGGTTTGAAGCCGAACATTGGATCGCGGCGCCATTGCCGGGCGTCTTTGCCTTCTTTGCCGATCCCCGCAACCTGCCACACATCATGCCGCCTAGACAAGGCACGAAGCTGGTAAAGCTGACCCTGGTTCCGCCGCGATTCCCTGCTCGAACTGCCCCACCCGACGCTGAGCGCATGGCTGGGGTCGGAACGGTAATCGTCTTCAAGTTTCGTGTGATTCCGCACGTACCGGTGCATGAGAAGTGGATGGCGCTGATCACCGGCTTTTCACTGAACGAATATTTCAGCGACATGCAGAAAGAAGGCCCATTCCGGCGCTGGGAGCACACCCACTCTTTCGAAGCCAGAACGATTGAAGGCCGCCAAGGCACGGTCATTCGCGACGTAGTGGAATACGAAGTCGGCTTCGGCGTGATCGGCAGCCTGCTGGAGAAGCTCGTCTTCCAGGGCATGGTGCGCCGCAGCTTCGCCCATCGCCAGCAAGCCCTGGAGCGCATCTTCGAAAACCAGTGAGAATCCGCCATCGTTTATCCTTCGCAGATGGATCCCTTCACCCTCACCCGCAAGCTCGTCGACATCGAATCCACCACCGGCAGGGAAGCCGCCGTTGGTGAGGTGCTCGCCGTAGAGCTTGCCGAGCTCGGTTACCGCGTCGAGCGGATGCCGGTCGAGAGCGATCGCTTTAATGTCTGGGCAACCCATCCTCAGCATCCGAATCCCGGGCTGGTGCTTTCCACGCACATGGACACGGTGCCTCCGTTCATTCCCTCCCGGGAGACGAACGACCGAATCTATGGCCGAGGCTCCTGCGATGCCAAGGGCATCATCGCCGCCCAGATCGCGGCGGCAGAAAAGTTGAAGGCCGAAGGCACGCATGTTGGACTGCTGTTCCTCGTCGGCGAAGAGCGCGATAGCCAGGGAGCACAGGTGGCCAACCAGTAGCCGCGCAACACGAAGTTTCTGATCA
>CAZDYZ010000603.1:0-5078 GCA_964509525.1 uncultured Acidobacteriaceae bacterium | reverse complement strand
AGCTTTCTCAAAGCGGTTTCAGCGTGGGGGTGATGGAGCAAGGACCGTGGCTCACCACCAAGGATTTTACGCACAACGAGTACCTCAACTGGAACCATGCGGCGCTGACCAACGATTTCCGCAAACAGCCAACCACATTTCGCAAGACGCCCAGGGAGAAAGCTGTCAAACAGCCTGCTCTCACCTATGGCCGCATGGTGGGCGGCGGACCCGTCCACTTCACTGCCAACTACTGGCGTTTTCACGAAATCGATTTCATCGAGGCCAGCAAGAAAGGAACCATCGGCGGCACCGGATTTGCCGATTGGCCCATCACCTACGCCGATCTCGAGCCTTACTACACGAAGGCTGAGTGGGACCTGGGCGTCTCCGGTCAGGCCGGGGCGAGTCCGTTTGATCCCTTTCGCTCCAAACCCTATCCCCTGCCGCCCATGCCTATCAAGTCCAGCGGCGTTCTTTTCGAGGCGGGTGCGCGCAAGCTCGGCTATCATCCCTTCCCTGCTCCGGTCGCTGTCATCTCGCGGTCATACCAGGGGCGAATGCCTTGCGCGCACTGCGGCTTCTGCATGGGCTTTGGCTGCGAAATGGGCGCCAAGTCCAGCCCCCTGCCGACTATTATTCCTCAAGCCATTGCGACCGGCCGATGCGAGATTCGCCCCAACAGTTATGTGCGCAAGATCGAAGTCGACGACAGTGGAAGAGCGACAGGCGCGATTTATTTTGACAAGAGCGGCAAAGAGAAACTGCAACGCGCCCGTACCGTCATCGTTGCGGCCAATGGTGCGGAGACGCCGCGGTTGCTGCTGCTTTCCAGGTCAAACCGGTTCCCGGACGGGTTGGCCAACTCCAGCGGCCTGGTCGGCAAATACCTCATGTTCAACACCGACTCGCTTGCCGGAGGATTGTTCGAACACCCTCTGAACGAGTACAAGAGCATCGAGGTAACCCGCATCATTCATGACTTCTACGAGATTGACCCCAAGCACGGGTTCTATGGTGGCGGCGGTATAGATGCTCGTTTCCTGTGGTATCCCATCTCGTTCTCGCTTTCGGGATTGCCGCCGCGGTTGCCGCAGTGGGGCAGCGAATACAAAAAGGCACTGCAGAAGTACTTCACGCGCAGCATGTACCTGGCAGGGCACACTACCTCCCTACCGCTTGAGGACAACAGCATATCGCTCGACGAAACCGTGAAGGATGCCTGGGGGCTTCCTGCCATGCGCGTCACATACAAAGACCATCCCGACGACCTCAAGACCACTCAGTTCATGGTGGACCGTTCAATGGAGATCCTGGAGGCCGCCGGCGCGCAAGACAAGTGGGCATACCCGGTAGAGGAATCCACTTATGGATTTCACCTGCTGGGCACATGCCGCATGGGCAAGGACCCCAGGGCGTCGGTGGTCAACTCTGATCACCGCACCCACGATGTCCCTAATCTGTTTCTGTGCGACGGTTCAAGCTTCGTGACCAGCGGTCGCGGGCAGCCGACGGAAACCATCCAGGCGCTGGCATTTCGCGCCGCCGACCGCATCACCACGCTGGCCAGGCAGAACCAGATCTAGACTCGGTTCAGCTTTTGTTAAAACCGTTTTTGCAAAGAGCGCAGCTACCGAAGAGGGCTGGCTCTGCCCGAAAAACAAAAAATTCCGGCCAGCTGTGGCGCCCAGCTCTACCAATTGGCCAGCGTTGGTGCGAAACTGCTGGCACTATTCCCTTCAGTATGCATATACGCTCAGGAAGACTTACGCTCTACGGCTTGTCTGCGTTGTTGATCGCGGCACTGATCGGATTTGTATTGACCAGACAAACCGCCGGGCCCGACCAGCTCAGGCAAAACGCCGGCAAGCTTGAGCCGACGCAAGCCAAGCTGGTAGACCAAAGCCCTCTTCTAACCGCACACAGCCTCGCAGATGTGGCCAGCACTGCAGAAGAACAACAACTCAGTGCGGAGGCGGTGCGCATTGGCGATCACGAGGTGGATCTCGCTTTCACTTCGGCCTTGCAACAGGCAGAGCAACATCCACCTGTGGAAAACCGCGAGACCGAGGATCTCAATACCCGAATCCGGCTTCTCGAAAGCCGGCTGCAAACGGTTCAGGAACAAGTCGGTAGGCTCACCAAGCTCGCCGCCAATCCTGGCAAGAACGATCCCCTTGCCATTCAGCGGCAGTTGGAAGTTGCACAGGCAAGGGTTGCGCTGCTCCAGGATGGATTGGACGATGCCCGTCAGGACCTGATTCGCGCCGGCGGTGATCCCCAGGCCCAGATCAAGCAAGAGTGGGAGGAGCACGAGGCCTTACAACATGGCAACGCTAATTCTGCGCAGGGCGCGCACTCCAAACCGGCAGTCTTCGAGGTTGAAGGAGATCTGCTTTCCCAGCTCCGCATCTGGCAACGTTTGCGCAACAACCAGCAGCGCCTGCTTGACGCACAGCAACAGGCCAAGAACTACGCCGCCACGCTCACGCGAAAACATCAAGCCCTGGAGAAAGGATTGACCGACACCCTGGGCTCCGACGAGATAAGCTCGGAAGGCGGCGAGGAGTCGGCTACTGCTGCAACCGATCAGAATAAGCATGCTGCGACGCTGGCCAACCTTCACAACCTCTCACAGAATTCCAAGATCCTTGCCCAGTACGACAAGCGCATCCAGGCGGAAGAGCAGCTTGCGGATTTGTATGGCCGATGGGCTGGCGTTCTCAATCTTCAACGCCGGGCGGCTCTGCACGCAGTTTTGCGTTCGTTAGTCTGGATCTTGCTGGCGCTAATAGGCCTGGTCCTGGCGGAAGCAGTCATTGAGCGTTTCTATGTAAGCCTCGGTCCGGATCGCCGTCGTCTGGGAACCATGCGTCTGGTGCTCCGGTTCATCTCTCAGGTTATCGGTGTAATGATCATTTTGCTGGTTTTGTTTGGCGTTCCCAGCCAATTGTCTACGGTATTGGCCTTGGCGGGAGCCGGACTCACCGTCGCCCTCAAGGATTTCATCGTGGCATTTTTCGGCTGGTTTGTCCTGATGGGCCGCCACGGTATTCGCGCTGGGGATTGGGTCGAGATCAATGGAATTGGGGGCGAAGTGGTTGAGGTTGGAGTTTTGCGCACCATCTTGCTGGAAACGGGGAACTGGAATGATGCCGGTCATCCCACCGGACGCAAGGTGTCGTTCGTCAACACCTTTGCCATGGAGGGACACTACTTCAACTTTACGACTGCCGGGCAGTGGTTGTGGGACGAACTGGACGTCCTGATTCCAGCCGGTGAAGATCCTTATTATTTGACGAATTCTGTGCTGAAGCTGGTGAGCGAGCAAACCCGAAGCGATGCTGAACAGGCGGAAGAGGAGTGGCGGCGCGTCACGCACCGTTCGGCGATACAGACATTTTCAGCCGCACCCGCGATCAATGTGCGGCCAACCAACCTCGGCGTAAATCTGGTCGTGCGCTATGTAGTCAACGCCCACAACCGATATGCGGTTCGGACCCGTCTCTATCAGGCTATCGTTGGGCTCATGCATGGCAACAAGCCGCCGAACAAGGACAGCAAGACTATCGCTGCAAGTTCGTAGCCGCGCAGGTCGCTTCTCTCGGCGACAGGCGTCTGGCGTCGGTTGTAGGTTCTTCGCCAGCCAACACGAGCTTCGTCGCTGATTTGCTGACATGCCAAAAGCCGGCATGTGGCCAGGTCTTCGCCAGGCAGAGGTTAGGCGGGCACTCTAGTTCGCGCGTTGTGTATCGCAGTGAGGACTCGCACGCCGGATCTTTGGCTTTCTGTTTCGCGCCACCGTTTTCAGCTGCTCAATCTCGGCGTACTGACGTGCTGCCATCTCCATCACCAGATCGAGGACCGTCTTCGTTCTGACTTCGCCAATCTGAATGAGTTGCATACCCGACAGCCTAATCGCCGGGAAAAGTCGTGGCATCCCCCATAGGTTGCAGTGGTCATGACATCTTGGTACAAGGTCCAACCTGTGCTTGCACATGACCGAATGTTAGAATCCCGTCACGATAGCGACGAAATCAGTGGTTGGCAGCGTCCTCCCTACTCCTCCATCAGGCAGCGTGCTTGCGAATCCCCAATCCGGCCGGCAGGTAAGTACACCGACAATTGTCACTCTCACTGGCTTCATGGGCGCAGGCAAGACTAGCGCCGGCAGGGCGCTGGGAGCCCTTCTTCGCTGGACATTTCTCGACCTTGACCAGGAAATTGAACTGCGGCGGAAGCTGTCGATTCGCGAGATGTTTCAGTTCCACGGCGAGCTGGGCTTTCGCAAGATTGAAACCGACATTTTGCAAGCAATACTGGAACAAGGGCCTGCCCCGAAGGTGATAGCGCTGGGCGGCGGCACCTTTGTCCACCTTTGCAATGCTGAACTGTTGCGAGACTTCGGCGCCGTTGTCGTCTTCCTGGAAACCCCCATCGAGCAGTTGCTGGAGCGCTGCCGGGTCGTGCCCCAAACCTCGACGGAAAATCCACGCCCTCTGGCCACTAGTCCCGATACACTACGCGCGCTCTACGAGCAGCGGCTTTCTTCTTACCGTAGTGCTGACTTAACCGTGAACACAGCGGGCAAAACAGCCGAAGAGATAGCATCTGAGATCGCTTCAAGGCTTAAGCTCAAGAAATAAACCGACAACTTTTCCAAACACTCTGACCCTTTTGCCCGTCTTAGCTGCGGAGGACGACGGCTTACCAGCACAACCATGGCAACCCAGGCAACCAGCCCGGCACTTTCCTGGCCGGAGAAAGGCAGAGTGGCGGGCGCCACAAATGAATTCGCTATGCTGGAATCCCTGGTTCGGGACCATGCCCGTTTCGTCTTCAAGGTAGCCTACAGCGTTTTGCGTAATTCGTATGATTCCGAGGATGTGGTGCAGGAGGTTTATCTGCGTGCGCACCGCTGCGGAACCAAGGGTGTGGAAGACGTAAGGGCATGGCTGGCGCGGGTTGCATTCCATGCGTCAAGACGTTTGTGTTTCACACGTAGAACCGCGGCTTGGAAGCTGTCCATTCGGTAGTTGTAACCTACTTCTTCGTGAACGTAGCGGGCACTTTGGGCGTGTTCGCGCAAGGAGCGGGCC
>CAZDYZ010000602.1:0-4151 GCA_964509525.1 uncultured Acidobacteriaceae bacterium | reverse complement strand
CCTTTTAAGCCGGTTATTGGATTGGCTTTGTTATAGTGTGGGACGACTCTCAAACGGCGCCGGTCAAAATGCGAGGAGTAAAAGGCAGGCGGATCGTCATTACCGGGGGCGCCAGCGGCATCGGCGCGGCTACGGCGGCTCGATTTCTGGAGGAAGGATCAGCAGTTGCTATCTTGGATTGCGACCGGCGCGGTTGCGAGAAGATCACCGAGCACCTTCCGGGAATCGTGGGCACCTTCCTGGCCGACGTGGCTGATTATGTTCAGGTCCAACAAGCCTTTACAGCGATAGTATCCCGATTGGGCGGCCTGGATGTCGTCATCAATAATGCTGGCATCAGCATTCGGCACAGATTCCTCAACATCACACCTGACGAATGGAACAAGGTGATGGCCACCAATCTCACCGGGGTCTTCTATGTAGCCCAAATCTCAGCGCGCTACATGATCGAAGGAGCTGGGGGCTTGATTCTCAACATGGCTTCGACCAATGGCATCATGGGCTATCCTTACTACGCTGACTACAACGCTGCCAAGGCGGGGGTGATCGAACTGACGCGCTCTATGGCGCTGGAGTTGGCGCCCAAGGTGCGGGTCAACGCCGTCGCACCGGGGTATGTGCTGACACCGATGCAGCGTGCGGAATACTCAAGCGAAATGCTTGAAGCCGTCAACCGGAAGATCCCCCTGGGCCGTCACGCGCAACCAGAAGAAGTGGCGGCGCTGTTCGCGTTTCTTGCCTCCGACGACGCCGCTTACCTCAACGGACATGTGTATGTCATTGACGGCGGCGAAATCGCGGGAGGCCTTGCCAGCCGCTAACCATGAGCCAGTTCGGAACAGGCAGCACATTGCGCGGCAAGGTGGCCATTGTTACCGGAGGAGCGTCCGGCATCGGCCGGGCCACGGCTCTGCTGCTGGCGCGCCAGCGGGCATCGGTCGTCATTGCCGATGTGAATCACAAGGCTGGAACTGATGTGGTGTATGAGATCGTCTCCTTCGGCGGCCAAGCAGTCATGGAAAAAGCCGACGTCAGCCGAAGTGAGGACTGTGCCCGAGTGGTAAATCGGACACGGAGTGAGTTCGGCGCGCTGCATATTCTGTTCAACAACGCTGGAATCACCCGGCGCGCGAATGTGATCGAGTTGGACGAGGCCGACTGGGACCATGTGATGAGCGTTAACGTACGCTCAGTGTTTCTAATGTCGAAATTCGCTGTCCCGCTAATCGCCGCATCAGGCGGAGGTGCCATCGTCAACACCGCTTCTGGATGGGGCCTGTCCGGAGGACCGCGGGCCGTTGCTTATTGTGCTTCCAAAGGCGCGGTTGTTCTGTTGACCAAAGCTATGGCAGTCGATCACGGGCCGCAGAACATTCGGGTAAACTGCATCTGTCCGGGAGACACCGACACGCCGATGTTGCGCGAGGAAGCACTGCAATTGAAAAGGCAACCGCAGGACTTTCTTGCCGATGCCACGAAGCGTCCACTCGGGCGCATAGGCAAGCCGGAGGAGATCGCGCAAGCTGTGCTCTACCTTGCCAGCGATGCATCCTCATTTGTCACTGGAACTGCCTTGGTGGTAGATGGCGGTGGTTTGGCGGGAACACTCTGATGTCGGCCTGCGGCTAAGGAGATCAGCCTTTAGGATGCCCGCAACCCGGTATCGCCTCAAGTCGCGCCAGTTGTTCAAGCGTGCACAACGCTTCCTGGTCGAAGGCGTCAACTCACCTTCGCGGGGATCTGCGGTGTATAAGGCAGGCCCGGTAGCACTGGAGCGCGGGCAAGGATCGCACATCTTCGACGTCGATGGTAACGAATACGTTGACTTCATGATGTCTTTCGGCGCGCTCATCCACGGACATGCTCATCCCAGGATCGTCGAGAGCGTTTCGAAGGCCATTGTCGACGGGTCGCACTTCGCGTCGGCCACACCCGCCGAAGTTGAAGCAGCAGAGCGCTTCTGCCGCATGGTACCTACGGCCGAGGCGGTGCGCTTCTGTAACAGCGGCACCGAAGCCGCGATGCTCGCGCTACGCCTGGCCCGAGCACACACGGGACGCACAAAGTTCCTGAAGTTCGAAGGCCATTATCACGGTTGGTATGACCCGTATCTCGTGAACTCGCACTTGCGCCCCGTGGAACAGTTGGGTTTACCGAGCACTCCGACTTTGCTGCCTGATTCTGCGGGCATCCCGGCGAACACCTTTGGTGACGTAGTGCTAGGAGGCTGGAACGACGCCGATATGCTGGAGGCGATTTTCGCCAGGCAGGGCGATGAGTTGGCGGCGGTGATCACCGAGCCCATCATGGCCAACACAGGTTGCATACTCCCGAAACCGGGATATTTGAGCCGCATGGACGAACTGGCACACCGGCACGGCGCGCTGTTCATCCTGGATGAGACGGTTACCGGCTTCCGCTATGCACCTGGCGGATGCCAAGAAATGTACGGCTTGCGGCCTGACCTCAGCATTTTTGGAAAGGCATTGGGCGCGGGTTTCCCGATCGGAGCGGTCACCGGGAGGAGGGAAATTCTCGATCACATGCGCTGGGGTGAGGGTATGGTGCTGCATTACGGCACATTCAACGGGCATCGCCTGACCATGAGAGTTGTAGTGACCAATCTTGATCTGCTGCTGGCCGATGATGGCACCGCCTACAAAAAGCTCCATGACATCGGGGCGGCTGCGATCTCGGGCTTGCGCGAGGTTTTTGGGCGCCGCGGAATTCCTGCCATTGTGCAGGGTGTAGGCCCCATGTTCCAGGTCTATTTCACGGGGCGCGATACGATCAACGACTTCCGCGATTATTGTTCGTACGTCGATACGAAAAAGTATTCGCAATTCGTGGAAGCGCTGCTGCTGCGCGGCATCTATATGACGCCCTCGAACGGTTTGCATTGGATCATTAGCACCGCGCATTCGCGAGCAGATGTCGAAGCACTTCTGGAAGCCGCGGACGATGCCTGTACGGAGCTGATGTGAATACCATCGTCTTCCTCGGCGGTGGTCGCATAACATCGGCGCTGCTTGCCGGGCTCACAGCTGCAAAGTTCCGTGCGGAATTTGTGGTGCACGATCGGCATGCGCACAAGCTGAGGAGGTTAGAGAAGGAATTTGGCATCGCTGCCGAGCCCAATTTCGAATCGGCGGTAAAGCGCGCGGCCTTGCTGATTCTTGCCGTTCGCCCCCCATCGGCGCGCGAAATACTGTGCTCCATGCCCGCCCTGCGACAGATTTTGCCATCCGTCAGTCTAGTGGCTGGAGTCACACTGAAGCGTTTGCAGACCTGGTCGCCGCCACGACTGCGATGGGCACGCGCCATGCCCAGTCCAGCCTGCCGGACGCGGCATGGTCTGACGGCGTTGACATTTCAGCCGCGATACCCGCGAGCAGCTCGGGACCTGGTTGAATCGTTGTGCGGGGCTGTAGGGGAAGTGCTCCATTTGCCCGAGGCGCGATTCGACGCCTTTACCGTTCTCTACTCGGTCAGCCATGGCCAGTACACTCTGCACGCGATGACGCGCTCCGGCATGAACCTGGGCTTAGGCCGCAACATTGCCGTACAGGCTGCGGCGCACGCGCTGTGCGAGAGCATTCTCTCTTGGCGTGTGAGCGGTGTCTCGTTGAACGTACTTCTCCAAGAAGCGACAACTCCGGGCGGGACCTCCGCCGCCGTGATAGCGTCATTGAAAAAGTCCGGCTACACAGAAATGCTGGAACGAGCATTGGGTGCTGGAGTGCGGCGAGCTAAAGAACTGGGCAGGCAATAGCAATGCACGGTTTTATGGTCTCAGCCGCAGCCGCATGCGTCATCATCTGGCTCTATCTGCTCCTGGCGCACGGCCGATTCTGGTTGGTGGAGCGGCTGGGGACTGAATCCACATTGCTGACGAAGACCGGTCTTATCGCAGCGATTATCCCAGCTCGCAATGAAGCTGGTGTTATAGGCAAGTCTGTGAGCTCGCTGCTACAGCAGAATTGTACCGGCTCACTTCATATCTTCGTGGTTGACGACAACAGCACGGACGAAACCGCCTCGGCGGCACGCATTGCGGCGGCCTCCACCCCGTGCGCTGACGCCCTGACAGTGATTTCTGGAGACCCGCTGCCATCGGGGTGGTCAGGCAAACTGTGGGCGATGCAGCAGGG
>CAZDYZ010000601.1:0-10715 GCA_964509525.1 uncultured Acidobacteriaceae bacterium | reverse complement strand
ACGGACTTCGAGACGGGAGCGTTTAGTCTTTTCTCGGCCGGCAACTTCGGGAGCAACATCGCGTTTTGGGTCGACGACTACCTCAGCGTTAGCGGAGCTAACGGAAATGGTGGCTTGGGAGAAGCCTATCTCAAGTTCGTCGACATCGGTCGGTTGATGAAGTTGCCGAAGGACTTTCTGAATTTTCGTGTAGGACAGTTCGAACTTGAACTGCCTTTTACTCAGATCCACAGCATTTGGGTCAGTTCCTACGACATTTATACCCAGTCTAATATCGGCGCCATGAACGCGATGATTCCGCTGCAACAGTTTGTGAACAACCATTTCCTTTTGGCCAGCACGGTCCAAGGCATTGAGGTCAGCGGTGGCCACCACACAGGAGGCTATAACTACTCTTTAGCGGTGGTCGACCAGGATGCAGGCGGCGGAAACGGCTACAGCCCCTATGTTCCGTCGGCCGGGGGGAGCAACCAGGGAGGACTAGGGTTTTTCTCCAACGCGAACTTCAAGAACATTTATGCCAGCTTTAATTACCGCTTCAACCTAGAGCGGGATAAGAACAGCCGCAACGCCATCCGCGCGGCCGGCGCTACAGGACCTCACGATCACACCTATGTAAATTTTGGCAGCTACTACTTCTATGGCCGCACAGTTCAGCGTCTGCTGGGCGCAGGGCCCGACGGTACGTCGAGCGTTCTTACTGCTGGTGAGCCATTTTATAGAGTCGGCGGCAACTTCACCTTCAACTATCGCTGTTGCTTGCAGGTTAATGCCCTCTATATGTTCGGACACGACATGAACCTGCTGCCTATCAATGCGAATGGCGATCTCATACCGTCGCAGAGCTTGAACCAGGCCGTTCCTGTTGGCTTCATTCGCAGCACACCGGCGACCTTCAGCGGCGGATTCGCCGATGTTGAGTGGCTCGCCTATCCATGGATGTACGTGATGATGCGGTACGACGGCGTCAACTCAACCGCGGATCGGATCAATGGCCTGATAACCAACCCATCGTTTACGCGGGCGCCTTTCAATGCGCCGTTCGCCTCGACGCGAAATCGCTTCACGCCAGCGGTACAGTTTCTCATTCATCCCAACGTCAAGGCTACGTTCGAATATCAGTTCCGGCCATCACAATCAGTCGTCATCGCTACGAATCCGCTGAACGGGTTGCCGGTAGCACTCAATCCTTTTCATACCAACACACTCGTACTGGGTTTGGATTTTGCCTACTAACAGCTTCTTACGAAAGACCACGAGCAGGAGAGAAGAACAGTCATGAAGAGCTACCAGATGTTTACCCTGTGGCTGACGATCATAATCGCTACTACGGGTGTCGCAGGAACAATCGAAGGAAAGGTATCGCCAGGACAGTCCGTCGTCTACGTGGACGCCATACCGGGCAAAGCATTTTCAGCACCTTCTCAGCAGGCGGTCATGGGGCAGAAGGGTCTGGCATTTGTGCCGCACATTCTGGTAGTGCAGCAGGGGACGACAGTCCAATTCTTCAACGACGATAGTGAGCAGCACAACGTATTCTGGCCGTCTGTCGGCGGCAATAAGAAGGCAGCGCACAATCTTGGGACCTGGCCGCCAGGCGGGAAGCTACCTTATAAGTTCGAGCAATCTGGAGTGGTGCCGCTGTTTTGTAACATCCACCAGGAGATGTCTGGTTACATCATTGTCAGCCCTACGCCATATTTCACGCAGACGGATGCCGCCGGAAACTACAAAATCGACGCCGTACCCGACGGAAAGTATACCGTCGTAGCTTGGCATGAAGGTATGAAACCACAAACCAAACCCGTAACTGTCTCGGGCAACGGCACGGCGGATTTTACACTCTCGAAGTAGATATTGCCGCGCCGGGAGCAGGTCAGAAAGATTTAGAGTCGCGAGCTTGGGTTGAGTGAAGGCTTCGGATGCTGGTGAGACCCGTCTGGTGCAGAGGACGGCCGTAATGCAACTGATGCGAGCTTTGACCGTCACACTTGCCATAGCGGGAGCAATAATTCCGCTGAGGGCCCAAGTGGTCACTCCGGTGGAGTTGTCGGATCCAGCAGCGCAACATCTGCAGCAACGGCACCTCCAGACTCTAATGGCCATCGCAGTTGAGATTGAGGCGCACAAGTTTCCGTATCCGTTTTACTTCAGCCGGGTCCTTGACGTCGACCTCTCCAAGATGCAAGTCGCCGATCAGCGCTCCATCCGCTTCGACATCTATAAGAGTCAAAGCGTGCTGGAGATTACCGGCAACTACTACGCGTCGTATTCGGCAGAAATGATGGACTCTGATGCCCGTCTGAAAGAGACTTTTGGGCAGGTCATCATGGTTCTGCTGCAGGCTGAGGTGCGACACTTCCCGGATGATTCCGAGTTCTCCGCTTTTGCCTTCGAGGTCTCGCATCATGTGAGGCAAAAGGTGATGGGGGTGAGCTCTGAGCGCGCTGAGAACGTTGTGGTGATCATTCCCGTCGCGGTTGCACAAAAGCTGGTGGATGCCAAGAGCGATGACCAGAAGCAGGCCGCTATTTTGGAAGCCAAAGTGTTCTTGAACGGCGATCACCACTCCTTGTGGTTGCAAGAGGGCGCTCCACCGGAGGAATGGAAGGTAAGGAATGCTCCGCAGCTGGCAGCCCGAAAGCGGCCCCTCACTGCAGACGATGCTGCTGCGAATCCTGTGGCAACGAACAACCCCACCGTCTCCGTCGCGTTGATGAAGACTTCGCCGGCACCTATGCGCATCCTCACACAGGAGTCATTGTCCGGCCTGCAGTTGCAGAATGATGACGCGGTCAGCCGCATGACCGGCGATCTTGCCAACCAGGCCCATTTCTTGTCCTACGCCGCCCCCAGCTTCATCGGATTTCGCCAGGGGGCGTACCTGCAGTTGCCAATTGCTACTCGTCTGGACGCCGCCGTGGGAACATCTCGCTACAAATTGGCGGCGCTCGCCTTCGACGAGCATATTTCACATCTGATCCGACCGGTACTGAATTATTTCTCCCCAGATCCGGACTTCGACGGTATCGATTTCAGCAGCATAGTCCACGTTGCCGATGGCTCCAGCCCTTTGGCGGTAGAGTTCTTCTTTCCCTTCCGGATGATGCACTGCTTTGCCAGCTACGATTGCACGGGCCAGCAATTGCTCGACTCGGGAACGATTGTGATGAACGGCGAGCGCTCCGCCCTCGATCTGCAAGTCGCCGAGGGTAAGAACTAATCCCGCTCCTGCCGCTGTAAAGCCGGAGCACAGCATACGCGCAATGGGTCATCTCGAGCACGACGGCTTCCATTTGCGATGTTCCTGGCGCTGCCTACGGCGGTCGGGAAAGACCACCAGGCGCGCCATCCTCCGAAAGTCAGTTACAGCTCCTTATGCTCACCGGTCCCTGGTTCTTGAAGTGCCGAATGTCCACATCCTCCAGGATGGAGGAAGGAATGATTTGACAAAGTCTTCACTTGGTTGTGACAACCTAGATGGCAAGAAGAGTAAAACATGGTACTGCTAGCTGGGTCTGATGGCCGCAGCAGATGGGAGCGATGGAATCACGCGGATCGGCCTTAGTTGCGCTAAGCGACAGGAGAGATTTAAAAGTTGCTTCACTCCGCAGAACGCAAGATGAGATCAGGCCGCCAGGTAGCGAGATGAAAAGCTGTACAAGAGATCTACAGTCGGCGCGTGTTCCTAGAGCTCTCGTTCTTTTATTTCTGGCGGTCGCTCTTGCATTCTTGTATTTGCGGACTTTCCTGCTTCCGGGTACACCACTGGTCGCCAGTGGTGACGAGTTGTACTTTTTTGCGCATGCGAATCGCATTCTACAGGGACAGGTGCCCTTCCGCGATTTCTTTGCCTTCGTTATGCCAGGAACAGACCTATTGTATGCCAGCGCGTTCCGATTATTCGGAGTTCATGCATGGCTTGCGCAAGCGTTTGTCATCTTCCTTGGATTCACCGTCGCTTGTCTGGTGATATGGATATCGCGCTACGTACTCAGCGGCCCAAGCGTTCTACTTCCAGGCCTGCTATTTCTTGTATTGGATTTTAATAGTGCTCTAGATGCGACACACCATTGGTATAGCACTTTAATTGTGATGGCCGCAGCAGCTAGCTTACTGGGTGGCAGGAGTTTCCGCAGGATTCTAACGGCTGGCGCGTTATGCGGCGTCGCAACTATATTTACCCAGACGCGGGGGACGCTCGGCTTGATTGCCATAGCTATTTTTCTGGTGTCGGTTGCCCGAGAAAAAACAAAAGAGACGCACCTGTCGCAAATTATCGCGCTTGCAGTACCGTTTGCAGCTGTCGTTGCCAGTGTGCTGGGATACTATACTCACCAAGCAGGGCTGCGTTCCTTGCTTTACGCATTAGGTTATTTTGCAGTTAAATTCATCCCCACTTTACCAGCCTATACTCTACAGGCCTACTTTCTGCAAGTTCCTCCCCACAAAACATTTAGCGATCTGGTTCACTGGATTTCGTTTGTGTTCATTCATCTTCTGGTGCCCTTTGTATACCTCTTCGGCCTATTACGGCTACTTAGAGAAAAGAATACGATGGGCCGACGGCTGTGGGAGTCGCTCTTGCTGATCAACTTGATCGGCATCGCGCTTTTTGCTTCTGTGATGACAGGGCCAACCTACCATCGCCTTTGCATGGCGGCGCCACCAGCGATTATTGTGTGTGTATGGTTCTTCAGTGGCTCGAAGCTTGTGGATCAATCCATGCGGATTTTATTATGGTCGATGGCGCTAGCTTTGGTGCTATTCCTCCCCATTCGCCGTCAGCTTCACTGGAGAGCGTATCTCGACTTGCCAACTGACCGGACGGCCTTTGTTGATCCCAGCGACTATGAAAAAACGAAATGGTTTAGCGGGCAGACTCATGCTGGCGAGACGTTTTTTAGCGATCTGCAGCTTTCCTTTGCTCTCGCCCTTGATAACCCGGCCCCACTTGACTGTGTAACACCCTATGAATTCACTCGGCCAGAGCAGGTCGATGCAGTGGTACGAGCCTTGGCGGATCGGCGGACACCGTTAATTTTTCTCTATCCCGAGCTCTACACGCCGCGTGAAGCTGGCGATAATCTGGCACCATTCCGCCGGTATGTCTACCAAAACTATCATCTAGCCAAGGTATATCCGTCGGGACAGGTCTGGGCACGGAACTGATTGGAGCATGACTGGTTGTGGCAGCGCAGCTGAAAGTGAGGGGGCACGCCTTTCGATCAAGTTGAAACGGTCGCAGGAGAATCGTTCAGTCACAATCAGAGGCAGGGCACAATAATGACCAGCCATGACTATGCGGAATCCAGATCGCAGGAGTGATGTACGCAGGTCGCGCTGTCGCAGTCTGATTTTCGGGGTACGGCAAAACACATTCGCGGAAAGCTTTCTGGTGGCGTGTGCCAAACGGCGGTGTATGGGGCGTTGGCAATGATCTGAGTGACCGCAGCATACTGGTCAGCCGTATGCACTTCCACGATCAACACGGGACGGTGCTCGCGCAGGGTATTCGCTGCTCCCCTCAGGACTTCCGCTTCGGAACCTTCAACATCCAACTTAATAACGTGGGGCGCTGGTTCGCCGCTCGCGACAAGGTCATCCACAGCTACAGCTGCAACCTCGATAACTGCCCCGCTTGCGAGCACCGGCTGATGGTCGCGCCAGCAAACCCCACCCTGTGAACGGGGCATGCCTCGGCGGAAGGTGATCGAAGGGCGTGACTTTGACCACACCGCAGCTTCGATGGTTCGAACTCTATCTCCCAGACCATTGCGCTCGACATGCATCCGTAATCGTGCGGCGCTCTCCGGATCAGGCTCAAAGGCGATCACTACGGCTCCTAAGCGAGCTGCGGGCAAGGCGTAGAATCCGAGGTGAGCGCCAATGTCGTATATGACCTTATCCGGACCGAGAACTTGTCGCAGGGCCTTCTGTGTCGCCGGCTCGTGCGTGCCCAACCACCAAGTACGTTCTTTGACCAGATCAACGTGAATCCACAGCCCATTGGCGAACCCTTGCTGTATCTGAACCCACTCGCTCTGCGCCGGAATGAGATGTCGGCTAAGGAAGCGTCTGACACTCGTACAAACGTCGAATCCCCCGGGAACGAGCGATAACGCGCGATCCGGCAGGCAGCGGTTGAACAGGTCTCGACACTTCAGGAGCAGGCCGGTATACGTTACATTGGCGCCAGACATACTCACTCGCAATCAACTACACAGCTGTTGCCCGCGCCAGCTTACTGTCGCTGGGCTTTTATGCTGCTAACGCCGTCACTGTGGGCTAGCTACCAAACGAAGGGGTACGGAGTTGACCATCAGCGCCTTGCTCGATGCCTGGATATCGCCTGTCCAGTTCGATATTTGCGTCACTCCCCACGATTTCGGTACATCAACTTCGGATGTACCATTCTCAGACCAGACAATCCAACTCTTCACACTTCCTTGCTCGAGACTACAGGTCCACTGTGCCGGCTTTTGCAAACTGCACGACCGAAGTACAGCGCCGACCATCCAGTTGCGAATTACCCCATAAGCCGCGCCTGCCGTCGTCATTTGATTGCCGTTGCGCGTGGTCAGTTCCAGCGTGCTCCAGTTGTGGTTATCCCATGAGTACCAGTAGCACCGTTCAACGCCCATCAGCCAATTCAACAGGTAGGTCCGCATAAGATAGCTTGCAGCTTCAGCGTCAGATGAGAAATGCTTAGGCTTGGCCCAGCCCGATTCGGTATTCCACAGCGGCTTGTTTGCGCATCCTTGCGCATGAAGGACGCCCTTAACCTTTTGGATTAGCGGAATCATCGTTTCCGGAACATCCGGTGTGACATAGAAATGATAGCCAATCACATCGATGTACTTGCACCCGCCGTGCGCAAGGAATGTATTCAGCCAGGTCACCCCATCAGCAGCCGTTGCCGCCGGCGAGACCACGGTGATTCCTGGATCCACTGCCTTGATGACCTCATACGCCGCGCGCGAGAGTTGCAGCATCTCTTCGGGACTGCCGGTGAAGGTGGCCCTGACATTGGGCTCATTCCAGATCTCGTAGGTTCGGATGGCACTCTTATAACGAGTGGCAACAACCCGGACATAGTCTTCCCAGTCGGAAAGGCGACTCGGCTCGGCCGCATTTCCCCTGCCATACGCCGAGAGTTCCCAGGGTCGGGCTGAAGCCCACGAGGGAGTCAATCCTAACGTCAGCATGATCTCGACATCATGCTCGGCGGCGATCTGGACATACCGGTCCAGCAGTGAGAAGTCCCACTTCCCGGGCTGGGGCTCGATCTGCGGCCAGGCCACTTCAGAGTCCCACAGGCGCCAGCTCGTAAAAAGGACAGCCGGCCATGGAGTACCCAATCCGGCGTGGTGGATATGTAACCCAAAATACTGTGCTGTTATGGGCCGAGCCGGACCCAGGTAAACCCTAGGCCGGCCGCTGGCAGCGCCGCTCAGGACGATAACCGTCACGATCGAGGCTAGGCGCAACCAGTCAAGTGCTTTATTGCTCGCCGTCCATCCGCCGCTTCCACCTTTGAACACGATCATCGTCGTCATGGATGCTCCATCTCCTGGCACAACTCATGGAATGACTCGACGGCGTTGAAGCGCAGTGAACCAGAGTGCGCGACCGCAATCGCTGGCAAAGACCAGCGTGGTTGAATCAGGCTCCCATGAGGGGGAGATATCGTTGCATTCTTCGTTGGTGATCCGGCGTGTTTCGTGGGTGTGCAAATCCATGAGCCACAAGTTCCACAGCCCTCGATCTAGGCGGTCGTAGGCCAACCATCGGCCGTCGGGAGAGACAGCGGGATACCGGGCTTCCCCACTATCGAGTGGCCGGACAATGCCCGCAAGATCCACGATGAACAGGTGGGGAGCACTACCCTTGGTCGTGGCAGCGATGACAAGTGAGTCATCTGTGAGGAACGACATCTCCCAAACATCCAAGCCCGGAAGTGTAATCGGAGTGTCACCAAAAGCTCCCTTTTGCAGCGGCCGCAGCCACATGCGGCTCTTACCTGTGGTTGAGCGCAGATAGGCCAGAAACTTCCCGTCTGGAGAGGCTACTGGAGATTCGGCGTCGGCTATCTCAAGCCGGCTCGATTCTTCATTAATTCCACGCGACACGATTCTCGAAATCCGACCGCTTTCCTCAGTCCAGATTGTCCCAGCCGCTGCGCTCTGACTGAGCTGGTCATCGGCACTATCAATTACACGAGTGCTGGCGTCTTCGCGTATAGCAGTGCGATAGCCATCGGGAATTAAAGTTGTAAACAGCACCCAATCGCCCTGAACCACCGGGTTTGTTGCCAGCAGGACGTCGGATGAAGTTCCCAGCCGTGATGAATAATTGTTGTAAAGCGCGCGTTGGTGACGAAAGGTGGAAGCTGTACCGAAGAGCACCACCGCAAATAGTATGCCAGCCCACACCTTGCGGTCACGGGTTCGCCTCTCCCCGAACGGCCTCTGTCTGCTTAGGATCATGTAGCAGAGCAAACAGAAGAGAATGACGAAGTAGAGTCGCGGCACGGCTAACAATGCCCACCAGCGGTCAGCGGGATCGTGATGCCACCCGGGGAAGCAGACACCTAGATAAAGAAGTGCTAGAACCAGCAATGATCGAAGGTCCCGCTCCTCCATAAGCTCGCTCGCCATCACAACTACCGGCAAAATGAGGAGAGTAAAGTGATAAGAAGCTGGCAGGGTTGAAATTGCCAACGCAGCGATCAGGAAAGCGCACCATTCGAGTTGAAGGCGTCTGGGATGCCGGTCTCCCGGCACAACCAGCAGGACGGCGGGTGCAAAAACTGCTATTTGTAAGAAAGGGTGAAATAGTGCGAACAGTGCTGGTGAGTGAACCACCGGGTGCGGGTTCCACTCTGGCTCAAACAGGAGCAGTCTGTGCAGCAGCGACGACAAAGAGCTCGCCGCCAGATTGTACGGATCCATGGCATCGCCGCGCAACGCCCAGGGTAGAACCTGTGACGCGTAAAGGCGGTTCAGTTGCGATCCGAAAGCCCACACCGATGTTGCAACTGCTGCGATTCCCCCAGCAACCATTCCCAGGACGGCAGCCAGGTCTCTCTTCCGCGCAAAATAAACAATAAACACAACAGGGAATATCTTCAGACCGAAACCGATTCCCATCAATGCACCGGCGAGGACACGCTTGTTCCTTAGATAGCACCACAACGCCAGCGTCACGACCAGCAGCAGGAGAACATAGTACTGTCCATATTCGAGATTTCGGTGCATCGGATAATTGAGCACCATGAGCAGTGCGATTCGCCGCCAACCAATTGCGGCCATCGATTGCAATAGCACGGCCACCGTTGCCAGCAGTCCGATATTCACAACGATCCATATGTGCTTTGCTGTGAGCGGTGCCCAAAATGTTAGTGGCCACATGACCAGTGCCGAAAAGGGGGTATGTGGCACAAATCCGACTACCGGTTGATCCGTCCGCTTAATTCCGAGGTGGTCTTTCTGGCGCTGAATCCATATCCACTCATAGATTCGATCTGTGCTGATGCCTTCCCTGAATAGACGTGCCGTGATGTAGTAGTTCGGAAAGTCGGTATTGAGAGGCTGCCACGCGCGTGGCAAACTGCGTCCACTCAGGTAAGCAAGCGCGGTCAGCAGTATGACCCACTCGGCACAGACGCCGAATTTGACCAGCCGGGTCCTGTCCCCCTTGGCTGCAAAGAGTTTTGCAGCTGGCTGCCAGAACGACACCAATGATGATGGCGACTCCATCGTCATTTATATGGCTTCGACAGCATGTCGGTTTTGGGGCTCGAGTGCCCTGGCATAGACCTGACTCTCGATCCATGCGTAAGTGATGGACAGTCCTTCCTCTAGGCTAATCTGTGGTGTCCAATTCAGGATTTTCTTCAACAACGTATTGTCTGAGTTTCGACCACGAACACCTTGCGGGCCCGAGACATGCATCAGCCTCACGTCCACGTCGGCAATATTGGCTATCAAGGTGGCGAGTTCATTGATGCTAACCATGCGATCCTGGCCAAGGTTCAGCGGCTGGTCAAATCCTGAATGCATGATTTTGTAGATTCCCCAGATGCAATCGTCGATGTAGCAGAAGGAGCGTGTTTGCTCCCCATCCCCCCATACGTCAATTTCATCACATCCGGTCAACTTTGCCATCGCGATTTTTCGACACAAAGCAGCGGGAGCTTTCTCTCTTCCTCCCTCCCATGTTCCATATGGACCAAAAATATTATGGAAGCGGACAATACGCGTTTCCATGCCGAAGTCTCTTCGATAGTGCATACACAGCTGTTCCGTTATCAGCTTTTCCCATCCGTAAGCATCCTGGGGTTCGGCAGGATATGCATCTGTTTCCTTGAGCGGCATTACGTCTGTCGTCAACTGCCGATACTCCGGATAGACGCAGGCAGAGGACGTATAAAGATAGCGCTTGACACCATTCAGACGGGCCGCTTCCAGGGTGTGGAGATTAATCAATGAGTTATTGTGCAGAATGCGGGCATGGTTAAACGAAATGAAGCCCATACCACCCATGTCAGCTGCGAGCGCATAAACCGCATCGATGTCGCGAGTTGCTTCAAGACAGTTTTCCCAGCGGCGAAGATCTGCGATCATAAATTCATCGGCTTCAGTAGCACAGAACTCAGGACGTTTGGTGTCTACCCCCCTCACCCAATAGCCCTTTCGTCTCAGGAAACTCAC
>CAZDYZ010000600.1:0-2179 GCA_964509525.1 uncultured Acidobacteriaceae bacterium | reverse complement strand
TTGATTGTTCTAAGTTTATTGAAACCGTTCGTTGCTGCGTTAGTAGCCAAGGTGTTCCGCGCGTAGACGCTACGAGGCGTCGTCCGTGTTAGACCGAAGTTCCATGGACAGCTGGCTGCAATTACTTAGCAGCCAGATACTTGGCAACTAACGCGGTCTTCGCTACTGCCTACACCCTGATAGGGACGCCAAGTAACTTGAAGACCTCCGCCTGCACGCGTGTCGGCGAAGCATACAAAACGAACTTTTCTTCCCGCCCGGCCGCGCACATCGTGTTCATCGTCAACGTGCCCAAGTCTTTCATCAGACTGCGGAAGCTCTGTACTGCAATCCCCGTATCGCTAACCTTGGTCTCTGCCTTTTGTGTGGCCGAGGGGGAACGCTTTCGGGGTGCCACCGCCGTCACACGCTGTGTGCGCATCTGCGCCACCTGCGTGTCATCGAAAAGAATCGGCTTCAGCGCCTCCCTCATGTGCCATTCTACATAATAGGCCAGCATGCAGAGAAACACGTGGGAGCGTACACGATCGGCGGTCCAGTGGAAGATCGGCCGGATCTTCAAGTCCATCGTCTTCATACTGCGAAACGCCCGTTCGACCACCGACAGCCCCTTGTAGGCGCTCACCACATCCTCGGCACTCATGCGCTTCGGCTCCACGCGGGTGCGGATCACGTACACCCCATCCAGAGCGGCCTCCATTTCGATCGACTGGGTATTCCGGCGGTAGTGGAATCCTGAATCGCTGATCGTGAGATGAAAATGTTTCTTCATCTTGCACCGATCCATCGTTTTGCCCACCAGCATCCCGATGCGCCCTTCTCCCTTCAGAGGCCGTTTTTCTCTGAGGGTTGCCTGGCGGATGTTCTCCAGCTTCTTCTCCGCCACGGCAAGCAATTCCTCACGGGTCCGTTTGCGATCTGCTGCAAGCTGCGGATTCTTGCACACGATCAACCGCTCCCCCGGATATAGCGGGCTTCCAATCTCCGCAAGGGCCCAGTCATCGTACAACTCCGGCTGCAGATCCCGCCTTTCGGCCAACGCCTTGATCGCCGGACCTCTCAGGGCCGTGATCCAATCCAAGTCCTCGTCGCCTCGCAGATCCTCGCGGATGCGTGCTTCGGTGATCATGCCCCGATCCCCCACCAGCACAATTCGCTGGATCCCGAATCGCGTGCGCACTTTCTGGATCTGCGAGCGCAACGTCGTGCTATCGGCGGTGTTGCCTTCAAAGACTTCCACCGAAACCGGACATCCTGCACCATTACATAAAAGCCCAAAGACGATCTGCTGCTTGTCCTTTTTCCCGTCACGGCTGTGCCCCCACGTGGCCAACGGGCAGCACCGTCCCTCCATGTAGGTGGAGCTCACGTCGTAGAGCACAAGTGCCCCCTCACGCAAATGTCTTTTGGCCAATCCGGCTTCGATCCAGTCCTGCCGAGTCAACAGCCAATCCATGGCCTGGTACAGTTCCTCCTCTTCGGCTTCCTGCAGGCCCAGGATCTCCCCCAGACTGGTGCGTGCGGTCAGGGATCGTAACCCCTGCGCGGTGGACAGCTTGGACACCCCCTCGAGGATCCGCGAGCAGATCATGGCCACTACAAGATCGCGCGATCGACTGCGCTGGGTAGCGATGAGTTTTTCCAGACCGCAGCGGCGCAGGGTTCCCAGAACGGCGGCCACGTGGCCGTGGGGCAGGGAGCGCAGCACAGTCAAGGATTCGGTGGGATTGACCAGGGTTTCCCCGCGCAGCAGCCGCCGCAATCCCTCGATGGTATGCGGGGCCAGGGAAGAGAGGTTGGCGAGGGTACGGGTTTTGACCTTGCCGTGTTCCCGATAGCCTTCGCGCAGGAGGATGGCGGGAGGGGAGTTTCGGTTGGGGACGGTGGCGATATACATGCTTACGACATATCATGACAATCGACTCCTGTCAATATTATTTCTATATTTACATGCCAACATTATAGACCTGTGAAACCGCGCAATTCCTTTATTCGCAAGGAGATGTCGATGATTTTCAGCTGGAACTTCGGTTTAGTCTGCTAATGACCTGGGTAGCCGCTATTGTCGGAGCGCTCGCCGTTGTCGTCGCCGTGATTCAGATTCTCAACTCTGTTCAGATAAGACAAGGCACCAACAGAATCATTAGAGAGGTCGAGAGACGAATGATTCGGGTCATCG
>CAZDYZ010000599.1:0-3673 GCA_964509525.1 uncultured Acidobacteriaceae bacterium | reverse complement strand
CGGTGGTTTGGTCGGCGCTGCACTGGCATCACTGGGAGAACATGTAACTGTAATAGTCCGGCCAGACAGCCTACCGGGATATCCGGACTGTTTAACGCTGGAACGCCCGTCTGGCACCATCATGGGCTCGGCGAAAGCCACTACATCACTGACGGAACCGGGAGAGGTTCTATGGATTGCGACCAAGACTTATCAGCTCCAATCCGCATTGCAGGCCATACACTCCTCACCCGCAATGGTCATTCCCTTGCTGAACGGCATAGATCACATCGAACTGCTGCGCGCGCGTTTCGGCGGGGATCACGTGATACCTGCAACTATCGCGGTTGAAGCTGAGCGGGTTGCTCCCGGCAGGTTTGTACAGCGCTCACCGTTCGTTCGCCTAAACCTGGCAGCCAGCGGAGAGCCAGGCTTGGCAGCAATGGTTAAGCGCTTGGCTGAGATTGGTTTCCGCTGCCAGTTCGTGGAGAACGAGCAGACACTGCTGTGGAACAAACTCTGCTTCCTAGCACCCTTCGCGCTGGTAACCTCTGCTTCAGGGAAAAACAAAGGAGAGGTCTTTTCCGACCCCAAGTGGAAGACGAAATTGAATTTTGCAATAGCCGAGGCCTGTGCCACGGCGAAGGCCAGCGGCGCAGAGGTTGACATGGCGAAGGTTCAAGCGGTCTTCGAGAGCATGCCTGCGGGTATGCGTAGTTCCATGCAAAAGGATCTTGCCGCGCAACGGAAGCTCGAGTTGGACGCCATCGGGGGTGCAATTGTACGGGGCGCGAAGCGCCACAGCATCGATGTACCCACCATCACCGAACTGATTGATACAATCCAGGCGGCGTCCGTTGCTCGCTAATGTTGTGGCAGGGTTCACGGGTTGAGCAGCGCCAGCGCATTTGGATTGGCTAAGCGAATGCGGCTTTGACTGCTGAGGAATGCCTGGCACAAAGGCCCCCTCCTGGCCCCGTGGGCACTTACTGCAAAAAGGCCGCGCTTCATCGAAAGCAAGCACAACGAGGAGGCAGCTCTTGGCCGGCCACTCTCGACATTCAGGAGGTGGTTGTCAAAGACTGTTTGGACACCGTCCGCACTGGTGCTACTGGTGGCCACGGCACTCATGATGATCCCCAGCCAGCAGAGTTATGCCAAAATCAGTTCCATAGATAGCCATCCGGCGAATGTCATCTCGCACCAGCAAGTGATCGTTGATAACGGCAGACCTTCCGCGCTCGGCGGTGCAAGTACATCCAAGGCAAACATCTGCATTCGATGGACGGGACAAAAGCTGTTGCGGAAGGCTATGCGTCCTGCGTTCAGGGCATGAGATGGAGGTTGGTGCACTAAGAGCGTGCCCCGGCTCCCTATTGGAAAACCCGCCCTATGGACCGGAAAGCCGTTCGTCTGCAAGGGCATCAAATCAGCAGGGAAATGAAAAAGGCTGCGACTTTGGTTATGCTCCACCTACCAACTCCTGCGAGGGAGTTGACAGCCTGGACACATGTACCGTCACAGCCTTCGGTGCGATCACTGCTTTCGCAGTTCCAAACCCCGACGGACATCTCGCAATACCGTCGGTTTTTTTGGGTCTGGCGGTTCAACAGGTCACCCTGCTGAAACCAATCACCCGGCTTACTTCGGGCCAGCTACTCTTGGTTTTGCCAACCCTTTTCTGCCGTCGACGAAAGCGATCCTAAGTACAACAATTCAAATTGTCAACGCCGAAGGTTGGTGCAAATGCAGATTATTTCTGTGTGGGAATCCATTTACCCAAGCAACAGAAAATAAGCATGTTCTTGATAGCATCGCAGGTTATGCAAGATCAATTCACATTTTTTTCACAGAACTGTAGGATCGAAATGATAATGTGGGGGAATCAGAAGTGGCTCTTGACGAATCTTACGCATTCGATCATCTTGTGTGTGAGGAGTTGAATGTCTGATCTGGTAGCCTATGTAGACGGCGGCTCGCAGGGAAATCCTGGGCCGTCAGGCATTGGAATCGTGATTGCCACGCCCGCCGGTGAAACCACCAGGATTTCCAAGTGGATCGGACATCAGGATAACAACGTCGCCGAGTACCTTGCCTTGCTCGAGGCGTTGCAGCACGCCATCGCAGTCAATGCTCGGTCGCTTCGCGTTTACTCCGACTCCGAGATCGTCGTCAAGCAGATGATGGGCGAGTATTCCTGCCGTAGCGCGCGTCTTCACTCTCTGAATTGGATATGCCGCAAGCTGGCTCGCGCGGTTGATTTTTCTATAGAGCATATTTGTCGCGAGGAAAACCACGAAGCCAATGCCCTGGCCCACGATGCGGTGCGGCTACGCGCTTCCTGAGAATCAACCGTCTTTTCCAGCGCCACTGCCTTGTGACCCCAATCACTGCATTTCTCCACGTCGAGGCCTGAAAATCAGATTGAAATCTGCGTAAACACAAAGGGGCTCGCATGATCAGCAAGACCGTCATCGAACCGTTTCGCATCAAGAGTGTGGAACAGATACGCTGGACCACCCGCCAAGAACGCGAGCAACTGCTGCGCGCCGCGCATTACAACCTGTTCCTGCTTCCTGCCGACGATGTGCTGATCGACCTGCTGACCGATTCAGGCACGGGCGCGATGTCTACACGGCAATGGGCCGCGGTGATGATGGGAGACGAGAGCTATGCTGGCAGCCGCAGCTTCGATCACTTCCGCGATTCCATCCAGGACATCTTCGGGTATCAACATGTGATCCCGACCCACCAGGGGCGGGCAGCTGAGCGCATCCTGTTCAGTGTGATGTGCAAAAAGGGAGACATCGTTCCCAATAACACACACTTCGATACCACACGCGCCAACATTGAGTTCCTAGGTGCCGAAGCCGTGGATATTCCGATCGCGGAAGGACGCCAGCCTGCTACCTGGCATCCCTTCAAGGGGAACATGGATGTGTTCGCCCTGAAGGACCTCATCGCGCGTGTGGGGCGGGAGAGGATACCGCTGGTACTGTTGACCGTGACCAACAACTCCGGTGGAGGCCAGCCAGTTTCGATGGAAAACGTCCGCGCGGTGAACGCGGTCTGTCGCAAGCACAACATCCCCCTGTACTTCGACGCCTGCCGCTTCGCGGAGAATGCTTATTTCATAAAGCTGCGGGAAGAAGGTTACGGGTTAAAGACGCCGAAGGAGGTTGCACGAGAGATGTTCGCGATGGGTGATGGCTGCACGATGTCGGCAAAGAAAGACGGCATGGCTAACATTGGCGGCTTTCTGTGTACAAACGACGCAGTGCTCGCCGGGCAGGAGAAAGACCTGCTAGTACTTACCGAGGGCTATCCAACGTATGGTGGTCTTGCCGGCCGCGACTTGGAGGCGATCGCCGTCGGGGTACAGGAATCGGTGGAGGAGGACTATCTGCGATACCGCATTGCCTCGACAGCCTATCTTGGCAATCATCTCAGCGCCCAGGGAATTCCCATCGTTCAGCCGCCCGGCGGCCACGCCATTTACCTTGACGCACGGGCATTCTTGCCGCACATTGCACTCGACGAATTCCCCGGTGCCTCTCTGGCGGCAGAATTGTATCTCGAAGGAGGAATTCGCTCGGTTGAAATTGGCAGCCTCATGTTCGGAGCGGCGGCTAAACTGGATCTGGTGCGGCTGGCGATCCCCCGCCGCGTGTACACCCAGAGTCATATTGATTAC
>CAZDYZ010000598.1:0-11817 GCA_964509525.1 uncultured Acidobacteriaceae bacterium | reverse complement strand
ACGCGATCATCGGACCGGATGAGCCGGTGATTTTCCCACCCCATCTTACCTGCGAACTCGACTACGAGCTGGAACTTGCAGTTGTGGTGAAAAGAGCGGGAAAGCACTTCACCGCAGAGCAGGCTGGGCAATACGTCGGGGGGTATGTCATCTTCAACGACATCACCGCGCGCGATATTCAACGCGAAGAGATGAAGTCTGGTGTCTTTGGTTTCTGCAAAGGGATTGATTCTTTCTGTCCGCTGGGGCCGCATATCGTTACGGCTGACGAGATCAACGATCCGCACAACCTCGCGATGGAGTTGCGCGTGAATGGAGAGCTTCGTCAGCAGTCGCACAGCAGCCAAATGTCAGTAGCCATTCCGGATATTCTTGCGCACTATTCACCAATGGGCTACAGCGCCGGAGACGTGGTTTCCACTGGAACGGTTTCCGGTGTCGCAGCATTTAGCGCCGATCCCAAGGCATGGTTCCTCAAGCCAGGTGATGTGATGGAGTGTTACATCGAGCAGATCGGCATCTTGCGCAATCCCGTCATCTCATGGGAGGAGGCATACGGGACCAAAGCGCCGCCGGCGAGTAGGGATGAAGTTCAAGGAGGGCCGGGATGAGCGAATTTGCAGGCAAAGTGTGGACCCGCGGGCCAAACGCAGGGCCGGACTTGAGGCGCAATTTCGACTTGTCCCGGACCATCCGTTTCTATGACACGACTCTACGTGACGGAGAGCAGACAGTCGGTGTCGTTTTCAGTCCACTGCAAAAACTGGAGATTGCCAGGAAACTTGATGAGCTTGGTGTGGGACGGATTGAAGCCGGCTTTCCCAAGGTTTCGAAGGAAGACGCTGAAGCGATTTCAATGATCCTGAAAGCCGGACTGAAGCACTCGGAAATTTGGGGCTTTGCCCGCGCGACACCCGGCGATGTGGAAGAGCTGGAGCGACTTGGCGTGCCGGCGACGGTGATTGAGGTTCCGATCAGCGAGATCAAGCTGAAGGCCTACGGTATCTCCCGTGAAGAGGCAATGCGGCGGACGGTCGGCGTGATCAAGAAAGCGGTTGAAAAGGGTATTCGCGTCGCGTTCTTCGGCGTAGACGGCACCCGAGCCGATGTTGACTTCCTGAAACAGATCTATTCGGCTGCCATGGATGCGGGAGCGAAGGAGGCCGTGATCGTTGATACCATTGGCGTCAGCACCCCCGAAGCTGCCGAGTTCTTGGTGCAGTGGGTCGGCGAGTGGATTGGCAGGGAAACGCCCCTTCACTGGCACGGTCACAATGACTTTGGACTTGGCACAGCCGCGGCCATCGCGGCAGTGCGCGGTGGTGCCCGCTGGATTCACGGAACCATCAACGGCATGGGCGAGCGCGCCGGGAACACCGACATTGCCGAGGTCGCGCTCGCGCTGCAGTGTCTCTACGACGTGCCGGTTGAGATGAATTTGAAGAAGATTCGGGAAGTATCAGAGGTCGTTCGCCGGGCAGGCAAATATGAATTGGAAGGGTGGAAGCCGCTGATCGGCGATAACCTCTTTCTGCGCGAGAGCGGAGCAGTGGCCACTCAGTTTCATATACCAGAAGCTATCGAACCTTACAGCGCCGAGTTGGTGGGTGCCAAACGTGGAGTCGTGCTTGGCAAGAAAAGCGGGCTGGATAGCATTCGGCTAAAAGCAGAAGAACTCGGCCTCGATATTCCGGACTCGGCACGCGCAGCCGTGCTGGAGGCCGTGAAGCGCAAAGCGCTGGAGAAGAGCGGCCTGCTCAGCGATGACGAGTTTCGCTTGATTGTGGGAGGTCACTCACATTGTTGAGACTCATGCCGTTGCTTCATTGGCCGCTTTGGTTTTTCCCTCAAGCAAGGATCCCCAGCTTTACGTCAAGGCGACCTCTGACCAACTTTTCTTGCATTTTCGTCGATGAATCGGGATGGCAGGTTGGGTTGCGCCACCGGAAAGACCTGAGCTCGTCTCTGTGCGTTGAGTCCATTACGGCGGGGCCAATGCGAAACCGGACACTCGCCTCTGCACCGAAGCCTGAGTTCAAGCGATTCGCTAGGCCATTCATGACTATTTAATGACTGCTACACCTGCCTTGCAGACTACCTCATCCTGTGAATCGGTACCCCCTGAACAACCAATTGCCCCGATCAGCTTACCCTGCTCGATCAGTGGAATACCTCCACGGGACGCAACGATTCCGTCCAACGTCGTCAGATAATTGAGATTGTTGACCTGGATGCCGGTCTCGAAGACCTTGGTTTCGCGGCGAAAGATCGCGGCCGCGCGCGCCTTGTGCTCGGCGATCTGAATTGAGGCAAGCTGCGCGCCATCCATCCGCTGGAAGGCAACGAGGTTACCGCCGGAGTCGACGACGGCGATGTTCATTTTCCAATCCCGCTTTTTCGCCTCTGCCACGACCGCATTGATGACTGCCTGGGCGCGTTCGAGTGATATCGGGGTGCCATAAGGCACATCAAACGGTATCTTTTCCGGCACGATATCGAGGGGATTTGGTGCGCTGGTCCGGGCTCTTTGGTTGTCAGCCATCAAATACTCCTTCTTTCGAAAATGAGGGTTGCAAACGGATCTTCGCGTTAGCGAATATCTTGGTCAAACAATCCAGGCCACGACCCCAACTCACTCAACCCAAGATGGTCCTTGGACGGCGCCCGAGCGGCCAGTGATACTTGCGTCCTGATTGCGCAATGAGAAGTCATTGATCGATGCAAACCGCCTAGCCATGGGCCCGTCATCATTGAACTCCCAGTTCTTATTTCCTTAAAGCCGATACCAATGGGATCTTCCGCTCGCCTAATCTTGATCATTATCAAGATAGCTGTGTGTTCCCCAGTAGTTTCCGCAGCTCGCGGCGGAGAATCTTGCCTGAGGCAGTGCGCGGCAGCGACTGCACGAAATGCACTTCCCGCGGTACTTTGTAGTACGTCAAGCGTTCGGCGACAAACTCCCGCAAGCTGGTTTCGACCTGCGCGTTGGCAATCTCAGTATTGCGGAGGACGACAAATGCGCAGGGTATCTCTTCTCCACTGGTGTTAATACGTCCGACAACACCGCAGTCGCGTACGGCGGGATGCTCCAACAGGACCGATTCAACCTCGGCCGGCGCGATTGAGAATCCCTTGTATTTAATCATCTCCTTGCGACGATCCACTACGTAATAGAGCCCAAGTTCATCGGTACGTACGATGTCGCCTGACCAGTACCATCCATCTCGCAGCGCAGCAGCTGTGGCGTCCGGGGACTTCCAGTAGCCATGCATGATCTGTGGCCCTCGCATGACGAGCTCGCCCAAATTGCCCTGCAAAACTTCATTTTCGTTGGCGTCCAGTACGCGGCATTCGGTGAGCGCAACTGCACCACCAACAGAATCGGGGCGATACAGCTCGGGCATCAAGAATCCCACGTGGGTTACTGGCGACGCTTCCGTCATCCCATAGCCTTGGCGGATCGGGATACCTGTGCTCTGGCAGAAGCGACGTGCCAATTCCGGCCCAAGCGGCGCCGCACCGCATTTTACCCAACGCAATTGGTGTTCTCGCGGGAACCTGCCTTGTTCGGCGGCTTGGCAGTACGCTAGTAACGTTGGCGGTACGCACAGGGTAATTGTGACGCCCTCGTCCACCGTGATCCGCAGAGACCTATCGCAATCGAAGCCCGCCATCAGCACGACGGTGCAGCCTCGCATGAGTGAAAGGTTCAAGCCGATCGTCAGCCCATAAATGTGGTAGAGGGGGAGAAAGCAGAGTAGAACATCTTCGTTGCTGATAGCACCCGCTTCTCCCACGGTGAGCGTCTGATACACATTGGCCACCAGGTTGTAGTGTGAGAGCATGACACCCTTTGGCAGGCCGGTAGTACCACTGGAAAAGGGAAGTGTGGCCAGCGTCGCAGTTGAATCCTGTTCCGGCTGAGGCATGGACATTTCAGTAGATTTGAAGAGCAAATCGAACGGTTGCGTTCCCCCAGGTCCGGGAGTGCGGATGGTGTATACGTTACGCAGTTTTGGAAGCCCCCGCAGATGGATGCCGGTGAGCAGAGAACCGTCCGTGATGAGGGCGACGGCGTCCGAGTTTTCTAGTTGATAACGGACTTCGCGTTCGCGATAGGTCGGATTCAGCGTCGTCGGTATCGCGCCCGCCAAGGTTGCAGCGTGAAAGACGACGCAAAATTCCCAGCAGTTGGGCAGGTAGATGCCGATTACCTCTCGGGGACGAACACCACTTGCCACCAGGTTGCGCGCGACACGCTCCACCAGCTCGGCGTATGCGCCGTAGGTCAAGCGCCTTGCAGGGTCACAGGAGGTGTCGATGATGGCGATCTTGCCGTCGTACTGGCGACAGGAATCAAGAATGACGTCGTGGACAAACTTGTCGGTAGGATCGGCAAACAGCTGGGTACGAAGAGTTTCAGCCAGACGCACCATAGCTCGTGCGCAAAAGTGTACCAGAGCAGAATCAAGTGGCAAGCAAGCTTCAGTTTAGGAAGAACTTCGTATATAGCGTGTCGCGCTGGGCGGGGCGGAATCCGGCATCGCGAATGATGCGCCGCAGCTCCTCTTCGGTGGTGCAATTGCGCACACCCGCCGCGCGCACCACATTTTCCTCGATCATGACCGAGCCCACGTCGTTACCCCCGAACCGCAAGCCGGTCTGGCAGACTTTCAGGCCCTGTGTAACCCAGCTCGATTGCACATTCTTGAAGTTGCTGAGGAAGATGCGCGCGATGGCCAATGTCTTAAGATATTCGACTGCCGTGGCCTCATCCCAGCCACGTCCGCCAAGTGCCGTGTTCTGTGGTTGAAACGACCATGGGATAAATGCGGTGAAGCCTCCGGTCTCGTCCTGCAGATCGTAGATCCGCTGGAAATGGTTGATGCGATGCTCATAGGTTTCGCCGACCCCGAACATCATGGTCGCGGTGGTTCGCATGCCAAGCTTGTGCGCGGTGCGATGCACGTTGAGCCAGTCATTAGTCAGACATTTCAGGCGGGCGATCTTGTAGCGCACTTCGTCGTCGAGAATTTCGGCCCCGCCGCCGGGAATGGAATCAAGTCCAGCATCACGCAGCCGCTGGATCGTGTCCTCGATACTTAGGCTGCTCACCTCAGCAATACAGATGATCTCAGACGCTGAGAAGCAGTGCAGGTGGACCTGCGGGAAATGCTGCTTGATGCCGCTCAGCAAGGCTTGGTACCAGTCAATCTTCAGATCCGGGTGCAGCCCGCCCTGCAGCAGGATCCCGGTGCCGCCCAATTCCACCGTCTCGCGCACCTTGTCATAAATGGTTTCAAAATCAAGGAGGTAGCCTTCTTTTGCCAGCTTACCCTTCAGCGGTCGATAGAAGGCACAGAAAGTGCAGTACTCGGTGCAGAAATTGGTGTAATTTATGTTCCGGTCGATGATGTAGGTGACGACTCCCTCGGGGTGGAGCTTGCGGCGCATCGCATCGGCTTCCATGCCGAGACCGATTAGATCATCGGAGCGGTACATCTCGAAGGCTTCAGCCTTGGTCAAAGACATGCTTTCGCACAACCCAAAATAACATTCTAACCTTCCTACTCTTTGCGGGAAAGCGGTGCACGATTTGCGGCTCAGAGAAGCATGGGCGCGTTTAAACCGATAAACTGCTCGGTTCGCAACAATCGTCCCGCAACCGAGTTTATAGACGACGATTGTTGCCGCTCGAATCAAAGCTACGAAAGGCGGACTGAGTGAACATCTTCAAGTTTGTTGGCGTTGTTTCGGAAACGGGTGCGGGAATCTTACTCACCTCCTTGCTGTTGATACTGCCGGTCCCAGCCTTGGCAGTGCTGGGCGACAACGCCGCGTCGGTGTTGACCGACCAGGCTCGCATGAAGGGCACGCTGCGCAGCATCGACGCGCATACTTACGTTGTCCACGAGATCGCTACCACCGGGACGGTGGTGCGGGAGTACGTCTCTCCCGCGGGAGTGGTGTTCGGTGTGGCCTGGGAAGGTCAGTTCCAGCCCGATTTTCAGCACCTTCTAGGTCCTTATTACGAGCAGGCCGTGCAAACCGCGTCGGAGCAACCACGCGCGAGGCGCGGACCCATTGTCATTGACACGCCTGGTCTGGTGTTCCAGCAAACCGGCCACATTCGAAGTTTTCATGGCGTAGCCTACATCCCGCAACTGTTGCCCGGGACCGTCCAGGCAAGCGATATCCGCTGAGGAGAGAGAAAAGTGCGAACAATCGGATTCGTAGTCTTGATAGGAAGCTTGTCCCTTCTGACTGCCTGCGGTTCAAGCAGCGGTAGTAGCGGGTCTAATTCCAGTATCACTTCCGTGAGCGTCGCGTGTTCGCCGTCAAGCATTCAGTACGGCCAAACCAGTCAGTGCTCGGCGACGGTGATGGGCACGGGCAATTTCAGCTCCGCGGTCACATGGACGGCCAGTAACGGATCGATCTCCGCCTCGGGTTTGTTCACCTCTCCCAGCGGAGGAGTTGTGTCACTGCTGGTCACGGTCACAGCCACCTCGACGCAGAACACGGCGATTTCGGGAGCGGCGACAGTGACGGTTAATCCGATGCAGACAACGAACAACGTGCTGCCCATGGTGGTTGACTCGGGCCCGGCGCCGCAGACATTTTTCACTGTGAACGAGGGATTCGTCTCGGTGAAGGTTTGCGTGCCCAACACCAGCAACTGCCAGACGATTGATCATGTGCTGGTGGATACCGGTTCTTCCGGCCTGCGCTTGTTGTCCTCAGCAGGGGGCGGCCAGTTCAATCTTTCCCTGCCGCAAGCGATGGTAGGGGGAAATCCGCTGTATGAATGTCTGGTGTTTCTGGACGGGTATACTTGGGGGTCGGTAAATACTGCCGACATTACCGTGGCAGGGGAAAAAGCGTCTTCGGCAGCTGTGCATGTCGTGATCCCGTCAACGACTTTACCCGCGCCTCCGAGCAGTTGTTCCAGCCAGAATCCTCCCGGCGGAAGTGGAAACGAGGGCAACAGCCTGAGCGCCTTTGGCGCGAACGGTATCCTCGGAGTGGGACTATTCCAGCAGGATTGTGGGATTGGGTGTACCAGCCAGAACTCGCAGATTCCCAACTTTTATTACGACTGCCCCTCATCGGGCTGTACCCCGACCTATGTCACATTGGCGCAACAGGTCTCGAACCCGGTGATTTTCTTTCCCTCCGACAATAATGGCGTGCTGATCCAACTGCCATCAGTTCCAGAAGGCGGCTCGGAAAATGTGACCGGCTCTTTGATCTTCGGCATCGGGACGCAGTCCAACAATGGCCTGGGATCGACGCAAGTGTATGCTGTGCCGGATAGCGGAAGTAACGCGGGTGACTTCACTACCACGTTCGCCGGCAAGGCTTATCCCAGCAGCTTCATCGACAGCGGCTCCAACGGGATCTTCTTCCTGAACAGCCAGACACTTACCGGGATACCGTTATGCGCCAGTCCGAACCAGACGTGGTATTGTCCCACCAATTCGCCAGACAACCTGACCGCGGGGAATCAAGGCACGAACATGAGTTCCCCGATAACGTTCGATTTCACCATTGAAGACGCTACAACGCTGTTCAACAACAACAACGGTAACAACACGGCCTTCAGCACACTCGGCGGGCCGAATCCAGGGGCCTTCGACTGGGGCCTGCCCTTCTTCTACGGGCGCAACATGTTTACTGCCATCGACAATCAAGCAACACCGGGAGGGCTCGGCCCCTACTACGCGTACTAAGTGGGGAATTGGCTAGCAGTGTCGGCGGGGTGAAAATCGCCCCCCTTTCTTCTCCCACCAACGGAAACTCTATTAGAATCGGCGGCGCGGAGGTGAGCCATGGCCAAAGCCAGCTCGACCGGTACCCAGGAGCCGAAAGCATCTCGTCCCCAAATGACAGGCTACGGGGTCCCAGAGTCGTTGGAGGGCACTTTGCCGTGGGAGTGGGCGCGAGAACGCCTCAGCAAGTCGCACAATTATTGGATCACGAGCGTCCGTCCCAATGGGGTTCCACACACGATGGTGGTCTGGGGAATCTGGCTCGACGGGGCATACTACTTCAGCACAGGTGCCGCAACGCGCAAAGCGCGCAACCTTCAGCAGAATCCACACTGCACAGTGTGCAGCGACAACGTTGAAGAGGCTGTCATCGTTGAAGCTGTCGCACGACAGCTGAACGACGAAAAGATTCCAAAGCAAGCGTTCGCCGACTACAAGACGAAATATGGCTGGGATCTGGATCCGAAGAGGGGGCCGGTGTTCGAGGTGCGCCCCAGCGTCGTCTTCGCCATGCCTGAAAAGCGCTTTCCCAACGCCGTTACGCGCTGGAAGTTTGAGTGAGCTTCACAATCGTTCAACGGAACCTCAATCCTGCCTTTCTCGCCGGCGAATTCATGATCAATTCACGGATGTGAAACCTGCCAGCAACCAGAGCCGTCCACAATGCTTAAGGTTCAGGGGCCGGATTGAGAGACTCCGCAAACGAAAGGAAATTGTTCATGTCGAAAGAAGCTGCGCACCACCACGCCCAAGCCGCCGAGCATCATGAGCACGCGGCCCGACACCACAAGGAAGCCGCCAAACACCATGAAGTAGGCCATCATGAGAAAGCGGCGCATCACGCTCACCTGGCTCACGGGCACCATGCCCAAGCTATCCATCATGCTACCGAGGCGGCCAAAGCTCACATCGAAGCTCATGGTGCGGGGTAGGGCGTTCGAGCGCTGGGCTTTGCGGACGGAGGTCGTCCTGGCCGCCCGCTGGATTTGTGGTACAACGAGCTCAGCTATTGACGTGTAGGGCCGCCGAGAGTTCCAATTTCTCGGTGCCGAACAAGAGTGCAACGAACAGGACCCTGACAAAGAAAAGGGTTCCCACTGAAGCCGTTGGGAGACGGCCTGTGGCCAGCCGCCCGGTGATGCCAGCGGGGTATGGCATTTCGAAATCCTCCAAAGGACTGCTCGACTGGAGCTGGGGACGAGAGCGGCTCACCAAGTCACACAATTACCTGATCGTTACCGTCCGGCCTGATGGACGGCCACATGCGATGGGCATGCACGGCTTGTGGTTTGAGGATGCCTTCTACTTCGGCACCGGCGAGACCACTCGCAAGGCGAAGAACCTGGCACTGAATCCGAACTGCATTCTGATCAATGACCGCTTGGAGGAGCTGGTCATCGTCGAAGGAACCGCCAGACAGGTCACTTACGACTCGCTGCCACCGTCACTCTCTGGCGCAAGCAAAAAGAAATACGGGTGGCCATACGATCCTCGGATGGGCGGAGTGGTCTTTAAGGTCACGCCCCGCGTGGTATTCGCACTCCCTGAGAAGCAGTTTGCCACTGCTCCCACGCGGTGGACATTTGACTGAGTCATCACAGGTGCATTTGCTGCGAAGCAGCCCGCCAAAAAGTAAGAAGAAATCAGGGAGCACTTGCCAAGATTATCTGTCCTCACTCAAAAGGTCGTCACGCGGCTCTATATACGGAGCTGATTTCCTACCTCTAGAGCTGGTAGAGCTGTCAGAGACAGAACCTCACCAGAGCACCAGCCACCACGAGCAGGCCTTGTGAAAGGCCGACAAAGCAATGGTAAACACGTCCATGCAGCAAGTGGAGGGATCAAGGAATTGTCCGCCAGACCGAGCACAATGAGACTCGGGCCCCGGCTGGCAAGACACGTCCCTGAATATTTTCCTTGAACACTGTGGCGGCGGAGAGGGATGCCTTACAACTGCCTGCGCCGGTCACCAAACGCCACCGGACCTAGGAAGAGCAGCTCGGGGACCTCGCGAATGAGCTCAATCTCTTGTGAGTACTCTAGAAACAGTTGCAGCCCGGCGTGATTCTCGCGGTCGAGATAGTAGTGTATGTTCTCCGTCAGGTACTGGCGGATGGCGTCCGAGCTCAGTGCGAGCTTCCGGGACCATTCTCTGGCCGTGGTAGAGATGTTTTCGGGGAGAAGGCCATGATCTCGCGAACGCTGAAATACCTCGGTCAGGTCCAGCCCTTGCGGCTGCAGGTTAAGAGCGTCGAGTCGTACTGCCCAGAACGCGAAAACGAATGCCTTGCCCGTTCGTTCGCGCCACTCATGGGCGAGATCGTAAAGATAGTAGCCGGAATCTTCTGGCACCTGCAGTGCGGTGTCTCCAATCAGGAGTGCTGCATCGTGATTTCGCAGCATTGCCTCGAGTGCGGGAGCGTGTGGCGTGAGTTGGCGGCGGCCTCCGAGGAACTTTGTAAACAGTACCTGCAGCAGCACCACCGAGGTTCGTGAAGTTGAGTCTGTTGCGACAGTCTGCACGTCCTCGATCTGCTTCTTGCTGACCAGCAAAATCGATCTCACCCAATCCTTCGCAGCGATGGATATGTTTGGCAGGATAACCAGTCCAGGTATCTCAGCATAAGCAAATACAGGGATGATGCCGATATCGGCCTGGTTCGCGGCGAGTGATGCGGCGCAGGCTGACGGAACTGTATATTCGATATCGAAGTTGCAGTTAGCGTCACCGTGCTCGAAGTCCCACAACAGAGGTGCCGCGTTCAAGAATGAGATAGCGGAGATTCGTAGGCTTGGCATAAACAATCGAGTCTAGCAGGCTGCTATGATACCGGCTCTTACTGGCACGGCCCCAATTAAGATATCTGGAAGACGGTGGAATTTGTGCCGGTTGTGGTCGTTCCCATCCATCTGACCCTGTCAATTCACTTTGCCAGAAAAGCAGGTTCTCTCTTCATCCCCTACTTCATTAAAAGCGACAAAGACATTGATAATATGGTGGTTATACATGCTTTGCACAGCCATCGATAGTCGCTGTTTCTGTTTCGTCTGGTGGCTCGCGGAATCATGGTGAAGGAGGCGTCTCGATGCTGCTGCAGACCGTGACACCTTCTGCTCCCGTGGGTACTGTCACGTCTGGACACTGCATTGTCAACCTCCTGCCTTGGGCAATCTGAACTCGCTACCAATTCTTGTTGCACTCGAGGAAGGTCCTGACCGAGCTTCCACCTGGCAATGTATCCTCTCCGAGCAAGATTCCTTTCCTTGCCCACCGGAACGTCAGCTACACGGCCAACGTATGTTCGCGGTGATCGAGCTAAGGTTCAGCGGAACGCAGTCGACGGTACAGGGCGTGCGGATCGAGTTGATCATATACAGGCAGTCTGGAATGCGATTTGTCGACCCTTCCCTGAATCCAGAAGATCTTGATATAAGAAGAGGTGCTGCGTTTGTTACCGCCTGGGCAGGTAATAGATGGTGCTCGCAGCCATTCCCCTGGTCGCTGACACCGCCAGAGTGGCTGAATCGAATCTGGGTGCTACCGCATCAGTTTTTCAGCCGGCAGACCTGCTTCCGGTCGGAGAAGAAAGTTTTCGCGCTCTTGCGGTCCGATGAGTCAACCCGCGCATTAACGTCGGTCGAGCGCCTGAGTTAGTTCTCCTCTTCGAAATCTTAAGCATGCTGTTGGAGCGGAAGCTAAGCGGCCGGATAAGGCAGGGAAGTACTATGGGTGAAGCATTCGGGAGCGCCCTGCGCGGTGCTTTCTTCGGTTTTCGGCATGCCACGGTTTTGCGGCCGTCATGCCTTCCATGCTAGGTTCGTACACATTGAGGTTCCATTGGCAAAAGGTTTAGTTATCGTCGAATCGCCAACCAAAGCGAAGACGATCCAAAAATATCTAGGTGAGGGCTACGAAGTGGAAGCCTCGCTCGGCCACATTAAGGACTTGCCGAAGAAGTCACTCGGAGTCGATCTGGACAACGATTTTTCGACCGAGTACGTCGTCATTCCAGGCAAGGAGAAAGTTGTAGCCAGGCTGAAGAAG
>CAZDYZ010000597.1:0-2225 GCA_964509525.1 uncultured Acidobacteriaceae bacterium | reverse complement strand
AGGTACGAACAGGGTGGTCGTCAAGCTGACGCCACCCCCGGGAGTGATTTCAAAATTCGCGCTGCACGATGAGCGCCGGACACGGCGCTTCAGCCACAATCCGATGAGCGTTGTGACGAAAATGAGAGGTCCAAGGCTCCTGCGGATGGACACTCAAGACAAGCAGATCGATTGCTTGCCGATGCATAACTCCTAGGATCCCGGCAGCAGGGTCATTGTGAAATTCCACCCATGTCTCTACCGGATAATCTCCTGGTGGTCGGTAGGAGACCAACTCTTTCAGTCGTGAGTGGAAGTATGGTGCGATGATGAGTTCTGAGTCCTGTGGATACGGGGGTCCCGCGGGAACCGTCACATGCAGCAGGGCGAGGCGAGCACCGTGGTCGGTTGCCAGCGCAGTAGCATATTCCACCGCCCGATACTCGTCCGATTGAAGATCGGTTGCCAACAAGATACGATTGAGGTTCCACTTCTTTCCATCGGTATGCACTGACGGCCCAATAACCAGCACGGGACAGCGCACATGATGGAAGATCCGCTCAGCCGCCGATCCGATCAATAGCTTCCGGAAGCGCTTGGCGCCATGGGTCCCCACTACAATGAGGTCAGTATGGTCAAGTGCTAGGATCTGTTCCACGACGTCTAATGCCTTGCCGGTCAGCAGGCGCCATTCGCACTCGATCCCCGCACACTTTTCGGCCTCTGCAGCTAACCTCTGTTGCGCGTTGGCCGCGAACTCATTCGCTGTATGAACCTCCGACTCGTGTCCTGGCCGTGATTCTAGTGCTGCCTCCACGGCATGCACGAGAAGAATCTTGGAATCGTAATGCATAGCAATCGCGATAGCATGGTCAAGAGCTGATCTGGACACTGGTGAAAAGTCCGTTGCTACCACAATTTGTCTGATCAAAAGCTCTGATTTAGTAGTTAGGGAAACCATTTTGCACCTCCCTGGGAAAGAGGCACCGCAGCCCGAGAAACGATTCTCTTTGCTGCTCGGCACACTTGCTACAGTTGAAGTATAGCGCCGCTATCACCGGGTGTCTGTGACGTCCGGCATCATCAGAGCGAGTTTAATTGGCGTCCCTGGCCGAGTCTGTTTCATCGGTCTGTCGTCGCGTGGCGAGTGTCGGAATGCCACTGAAGCAGCCCGCATTGGACCTAGCTGAGAGGTGACCTGAAGGACCCGCGTTCCATGCATTCTGCCATTCTTGAAGAAGGTGTAGCCAGGCGGGATGGTCTTAGTTTGGGATGCCGCACTGGAAACTTGCGTGCCGTCCGTCACTGACTGTCAATTTGGAACTGTGCTTCAATCTTTATTGCAGGAAAGCGGGAATCAGGTATTCCTGCGGCAAAGGAGAAAACCGATGCAACTGCATTTGGAGACCGACGAACTGAATCTTCTCGCTGACACTTTGCTGGAACGGATTGGCAAGGCAACCGCTCAAGCCTCTCTGCCTGATACCCAGGCGAGCGTGCGTCTCGGACCGCACTTCTTCGACGACCTGCTAGACAAGGTTTTGGCCAGGGACTTACGACTCGATGCCGATGAACTGGAGCAAGTGAGCGAACTGCTCACCGCGCATCGCCGCAAGCTGAACGAACAGATATCCCGGTCGGGAGATGCCGCGCTGGAGATGGAGATACACCGGAGACTGAAGCTCGTGGACCGAACTCTGGAGAAGGTCGACGAAGCCTGTGTGATGTTTTGACGGCACTCCCTTGCGACGCAGTATCTTGAGATGGTTCGTCTCCATGCCCCACGTGACGCCTTGGGACCCGCGCTGATCAAGCAGTATGGCGGCCCCGCATTTCGGCTGGGGCAACCTCTGCACGACCAAAGACTTGTAGCGTGGTGGTTGGAGTTTCCTATCCTCTCTTTCAAGGCCTTCGGATGGTGTCTTGTAACTTCATGCAGAACAACAACACGTCATGCTCTTTCTGCTTGCCTAGCGATGACGTCGATATGTCCACAGCGCACCGGGGGGCCCCGGACTTAACCCCCCCAGGATCCCTGATATTCAAGGTCCTTTTCAATGACCCCACGAGACGATCGGCGTCCTATCGCAATACGGCAGACGGTTCGATCCGTACTGATTTTCAAGCTGGCACGTAACAGGCAGCTAGCGCGAGCGGTGCGAGTAAGAAAGGCGCACGGCGATTAAAGCAGTTCCTTGGAAGTTATATCCCGGAAGGTGAATTGGGGATAGGGTAGGGACGGCGAT
>CAZDYZ010000596.1:0-3467 GCA_964509525.1 uncultured Acidobacteriaceae bacterium | reverse complement strand
AGACCACTGCCGACCTTTTCGCCGCCTCGTCGTGTTCCCCACGGCGTCACCTTGATCGGGAGGCTCTTTGACGAGGGGACTCTGGGGCGCGCTGGCCTTGTTCTGGAGCGCACCTTCGCGGTGGTCGCGGAGCGGCCTGCGATCTGAATCAGATGCAGTCCATTGGTGCTTCTCCAGAACCCAATTCTCGCCAGTTTTCGAGCAGACCACAATTTGCACGGCCTCTCACTCTGCCTTTGTACGGTCTTCAACCTTGTCGGCGCGATGTGATTTCTTAGCGTACACTGCAGCTCTGCCATCTCTTGGTTAGCCAAACGCCCTTCTGGGATGGATCTTCCGCGGGTGATTTTGATCCCGTAGCGTCGGGGGAGGTCTAAAGGTCATTACCTCCGGACTGAGCCTTACGGAACCAAATCGCCCAGCTCCTTAGGGGTCATACCGGGAGCCGCACATGGCGGAATTCCCGAGCATTGTCGCCACGGTAAGCACTGACTATCTGGCCTTGGCCACGTAGAACGTACTTATATGTAGTCAACCCTGCCAGACCCACTGGGCCGCGAGCATGCAGTTTGCTTGTGCTGACTCCAACCTCCGCCCCAAGTCCATACCTGTATCCGTCAGCGAAGCGTGTCGACGCATTGTGAAATACACCGGCCGCATCCACTTCCCGCAGGAAGCGCTCGGCTGTGCCGCAGTCGGCGGTGATAATCGTTTCCGTATGTCCAGTGCCAAAGCGATGGATATGGTCAATCGCATCGTTGAGGTTGCTCACGACTCGAACTGCGAGCACCAGATCTCCGTATTCCCTGTGCCATTCGCCGTCAGGTACAGCCTCGACCTTGTGACCTCGCAACATTGCGCGGACCCTCTCGCATCCGCGCAGGCGAACGCTTCGTAATTGCATCCGTTCTGCTAGTTTTGGCAAGAAAGAGGCCGCGATGGCCTCATTTACCAGGACTGTCTCCGCGGCATTACAGGCCGCGGGATAATCCGTCTTGGCGTCATCGATGATGGCAAGCGCCATTGCCGGATCTGCCGCCGCATCCACATATACGTGGCAGATTCCCTCGGCATGCCCGAGCACCGGAATGTGCGTTGCCGATTGCACAAATTCCACCAGTTGCTTCGAGCCTCTTGGGATCACAAGGTCAACCAGATCCCTCATGCCCAGTAGGGCATGAACCGCCTCTCTGCCCGTCGTCAGATTGACCGCATCTTCTGGAAGCAGACACTCTCGGAGCCCATCGCGGACGGTCTCAACCAGCAATGAAGCAGTGCGCTCTACTTCTTTACCTGGTTTCAGCACCACAGCGTTTCCGGATTTCAAAGCGAGAGCGCTGATTTGAGTTACGGCATCAGGCCGCGCCTCGAAGATGACTGCCAGCACGCCAAGTGGGCAACTGACTCGATCAAGAACGAGGTTGGTGTCTAGTTCTGTCCGCTCCAGGACGCGGCCGATCGGGTCGGGCAGATTGGCGACCGCACGAACGGAACTAGCCATCTCGCAGATTTTTCGCTCACTCAGGCGCAGACGGTCCACGCTCGCTGAAGACATCTCACGCTTTTCCACCAGCTGGGATGCTTCTGCAAGGTCTTCGCGGTTGACGCTGAGAATGTTTGCCACATTGGCTTCGAGCAGCTGGGCAATTGTCCGGAGGACCTCGTTTTTGCTTTTCGCATTGGCGCTGGCTAGTTCCCGCGAGGCGCGCTTACTGCGCTGGGCAATCTCTCGCACACTCTGGCTCATTTACCGCTCCGTGGCAGGAACAGCGTTCCCAGACGTTCTCCGGCACAGACTCGCTCCACAACCTGGGGAATCCGGCCGTTTGCGATGACAGCAAATCGCTGTGCTTCGGTCGCAATTTTGGCTGCCTCGAGTTTTGTCAACATGCCTCCTCGGCCTCTCTTGTTGTTCCCGTGTGCGAAGCTACGTACTGCATCACTGACTTCGTCGATCTCCGGTATAAATTGCGCATCCTGCGATTGCGGATCGCCACTGTAGAGGCCGTCAACGTCCGACAGCAATAACAGCAGGTCAGCATCGATGTGCGTCATTACCAGCGCCGAAAGCTTGTCGTTGTCGCCAAAGACACGCTCACAATCAACTGAATTTGCTGGCCTGTCCAGTTCAAGGGTTGAAACAGTATCGTTTTCGTTGATGATCGGGATGACACCCAGACTCAGCAAAGAAGAGAGGGTTGCACGAAGATTACCGTACCGCAACGTGTCGCGAAAGTCATCTTCTGTCAGCAATACTTGTGCGATGCGACATCCGAGCTGCTCGAAGGCATCGTCATAGATGGCCATCAGGCGGCTTTGACCGATAGCAGCGCAGGCCTGGATCTGTGACAATTCTGCGGGGCGTCTCCCCAACCCGAGACGCTCCATGCCAAGACCTACGGCGCCCGACGAAACCAGCAGGACTTCCCGGCCTTCATGACGAAGTTTCGCTACCGACTCCACAATCCCGCACAGCTGGCCCAGAGCGATTCGTCCGTCATCGCGCATGATGACATTGGTTCCCAACTTGACGACGATGCGCTTGCACCCTGAGACGCGTGCCCGAACCCCGGCAAAATGCATCGCCGCAGAAGGTTCGTGCCGGTCGCCTTTGGCCTGGTAGTCGATGTTCGATCCCACTATCTTTACTTTTCCTTGATGTCGGTTGGTCCGGCGTTAAGCCCTATTTCCCTGCCCTATCTCTATCCTGTCGAGGAAAGAGGCAACGCCTCCACGAACTTTGGTCTCCGGCAGCACACGAGGCGTATCATCCCGGCAGGCGCCAACCTGTTGGGTCGGCAAACTTTTACAGGCTGCCGGCAGCCATGTCTGTCACGAGTTGACAGGCATTCCTTGGGCAACAGGAGGTCTGCCCTCTGGAGCCCCAAACCAGGGGATGGCACATTTTCGATATCTCGGATTGGCATCATCACGCAGTGATCCCATTTCTTGAATTCGTTACAGCATATACGCTCGCCAAGGCTGGGAACCGCTGATTGATTCCGTTGCACTGTGCTGACCGAGCGAGGAGTCGCCCAGGTCTCGGTAGACCTGGTGGAGCGGCACCCAGAATTCAGATGCATCAAAGACCCCTGAGCTTCGATTGGCCCCGTACCCAGCTACTTCGACCTGGCCACAGCCTTGGCGGTAAACGCCTGGGTCTTGATGATCCCTTCTCCTTCTTTGACCACGATCAACTGATTGGCCTTGACATCCTTCAGAGTGTCTACCTGCCCGCTGGGCCAGTGAATCTCAATGAGCTCAGCCTTGTCGGCTTTGCCTAGTCCGAAGTGAATGCGCAAGTCATTTTGGGAGATGTAGCTCCCGCCGCTGCGCACTTCGTCGATCTGCTGGTGAGCTCTCTGCTCGTCTGCAGGATAGCTTACACATTTTACCCGCGCGCCGATGCCACTCCGGTTCGACTTGGTGCCGATCGTCTTCACCTTGATCCAGTTGTTGTCCAGGTT
>CAZDYZ010000595.1:0-5257 GCA_964509525.1 uncultured Acidobacteriaceae bacterium | reverse complement strand
CTGTCGGGCGGGGAAGCTCAGCGTATCAAGCTGGCACGTGAATTGAGCAAACGCCAGACCGGCAAGACCCTCTATCTGTTGGATGAGCCGACTACCGGTCTGCACTTCGACGATGTCAGCAAGCTTCTAGAAGTGCTGCATCGGCTGACCGACTTGGGGAACAGCATCATCATTATTGAGCACAACATGGATGTCATTCGCAACGCGGATTGGATCATCGATCTCGGGCCGGAGGGCGGAGAAAAGGGTGGTCGCTTGGTCGCCCTGGGCACGCCGGAACAGGTTGCGTGGGTAAAGAAATCCTACACTGGCCAAACATTGGCCAGATTGCTGCCGTGCGCGCCCAGTGCAAGAATCAACGCACAACAGTTGCCTGTGGCCGCTAGCGGCAGCCAAGGCGACAACGGAACACAATAAGCCCCCAATTGAACGATGACCTACCATGTTTCGCTTTCGGAGTTCTAGCTGACGTCATGTCCTTGCCACCAGATCCGCTGCCTGAGCCGCGTGAGAGTTTCCCTGAGCCTGCCCCCACCCTGTCCCGGAAAGACTTTATCCCACTGGAGCCCGTCCAAATCGCACCGTTGGAGTCCGTGATTACCGCTCCTTCGGCACCGCGATTCCCCGCCTGGTCATGGTGGGATGTGTTGGCTGTTCTAGGGTTCACGATCTTTGCGGTGTTTGCCTTCAGCGTCATTGCGCTGGCCATCGCTCACACCATTCCTGAGTACCGTCGCATGCCTCTTACAGATCTCGCTACCGACGCGCGCATCGTGGTGGGGGCACAGGCAACTGCCTATCCGCTCGTCCTCATATTCATCTTTGTGCTGGCGCGCACCAGAGCACACGAGCGCTTCCGTGACGCAATCCGCTGGAACTGGCCTGGAGTTTCCGCGCCCGGATTTTTTGCGACAGGCGCGGTTCTTGCCATCGTTGTTGAGAGTCTGTCGCACTTTCTGCCCATCCCCAAGTCGCTGCCCATGGATAAGTACTTCCACGATGCTTCTAGTGCCTATCTTCTTGCCGCCTTCGGCCTATCGCTCGCCCCCTTATTGGAAGAGCTGTTTTTCCGTGGCATGCTGTATCCGCTGCTGAGGCGTACATTCGGGTTGATCATCGCCGTCGTACTGACAGCCGCTGCCTTTGCCGGTATCCACGGAGCGCAACTGGGCTATGCTTGGGCGCCGATTCTGAGCATCTTTGTGGTTGGCGTCGTCTTTACCGTCACTCGTGCACGCACGAATTCGGTCGCGGCGTCCTTCCTCATGCATTGCGGATACAACTTCGCGTTGTTTACGGCTCTTTGGATCGCTAGCGATCACTATCGCCATCTGGAGAAGGTGGCTGGATAAGTTTGTATGCTTGAATTGACGACAAATGCCCGCGAACAACTGCTGTTCATGCTAGCGGAAAAGTCGTTCCGTCTAGGCGAATTCAAACTCTCCGGCGGCGGGACCAGCGATTACTATATCGATTGTCGGCTTACCACCCTGAATGCCACCGGCGCGCTGCTCACTGGACAGGCTGTGCTGGAGGAAATCCGTAGCCGCGGCTGGCAGGTGAATGCGCTTGGTGGCTTGACGATGGGCGCTGACCCCATTGTGGTTGCGGCCTCCGTGATCAGCGCACAACAGGGCAAGCCGTTGCACGGGTTCCTCGTACGCAAAGCCGAGAAGACGCACGGCATGGGCCAGCGCATCGAAGGCTTCCGCCAAAAGCAGGCGCGTGTCGTAATCGTGGACGATGTTTGCACCACCGGTACCTCCACAATTCAGGCGATTGAAGCGGCGCGCGAGTTTGGCTTTGAGGTTACCGGTGTGCTGTGCCTGGTAGAGCGGCAAGAGGCGGGCGGCCGCGCGAACGTCGAGAAGGTCGCCGCGCCCGCCAGCTTCGTCGCACTGTTCACCGCGAACGAGGTCCGTGCAGCACACATGAAGATCGGTGCACCTCCGATTTTTGCAATGAGCGCGACGTGCGATCTTTGCGGTCGCCCGGCCGTGACCAACTCGCCGGGCAACCGCTGCGAAGTTCATCGAACCTGACAAATTCAGAGAGGGGAGGAAGATTTTCGGTTCCGCAGCATCCACCAGTTCGGTGCGGCTTTATCCGCTAAGGTGAGTGATTCCCATCACGGGACTTGCGTGCGCCTTGGTTCTCAGTTGGAATAGGTGAATCTTCAGACTGACGAGGACTGTTCTGAGCTGGTGCAAACCAAAACTACGCGCAATGATTAAAACGCTGGAATGGACAGACGGGGGCGTGCGCTTCATCGATCAGACGAAGCTGCCGACGGAAGAAAACTACGTCACCTGTAAGAGTTACGAAGAAGTAGCCGACGCGATTCGGACTATGATTGTTCGCGGCGCGCCTGCGATCGGCGTCGCGACTGCAATGGGCATTGCCCTTGGGGTTCGTGATTCGCACGCTGCAAACCAAACCGAGCTGCGTTGCGATTTTGAGCACATTAGCGATGTTCTCGCCTCGACACGACCGACGGCCGTCAATCTCTTCTGGGCCATCCGCCGCATGCGGATGAAGTTCGAGCAACTCAGCACGCGGCCTATCCCCGAAGTCAAGCGGGAACTCATTAACGAAGCGTGTCGCATGCTGGGAGAAGATATTGCGGCTAACCAAGCGATGGGGAAACATGGTGCGGTGCTGCTGCCCTCTAAAGGGGGAATCCTCACGCACTGCAATGCAGGAGCGCTAGCAACTTGCGGTTACGGCACTGCGCTGGGAGTGATTCGCGCGGGCGTGGAATCAGGTAAGAACCTGCGCGTTTTTGCCGGTGAGACCCGGCCATTTCTCCAAGGCGCACGCTTAACGGCGTGGGAGCTGATGAAAGACGACATTCCGACTACACTCATCTCCGACAACATGGCTGGCGCGCTCATGCGTCAAGGCAAAATTGACGTGGTGGTTGTGGGCGCCGATCGCATAGCGGCCAACGGTGATGTCGCTAATAAAATTGGTACTTACACGGTTGCAGTATTGGCCAAAGAACACGGTATTCCGTTTTATGTTGCCGCCCCTCTATCAACGGTTGATCTCGAGACCCCGGATGGCAGCGGGGTCCCGATTGAGCAGCGAGCTTCGCAGGAGGTCACTCATTTCGCCGGGAAGCAGATTGCTCCTGATGGCGTGAAGGTGGAGAATCCAGCGTTTGATGTTACCCCGCACAAATATGTAGCTGCAATCATTACGGAATGCGGCGTAGCCCGTGAGCCTTACACAGAGGCTCTGCGTGAACTGTTGGAAAGTAAAGAGTCTACAACCGGTTTTGGAGTCGTTCACAAGCTTGGGTAGAACCGGGTTCGGACCTTAAAGCGTTTTCATAGTTATTGTATACTATAGCCACAATGGGTAAACCAAGCGATTGCATTCGCAGTCGTAATTGCCGCCAGAGCTTCAGCTACCGCAGCTTCGAGTGCGTCGGCAGTGCGCGCTTTCAGGGAGCGCAGGATTTGTTTCACTTTCGACCAGGCTTGCTCAATCGGGTTAAAGTCAGGCGAGTAGGGTGGCAGGTAGATAAGCCGAGCTCCTGTGGCTTCGATCTGCTCACGCACTCCGGCCACCTTGTGCACCGATAAGTTGTCCATGATCACCACCTGTCCAGGGCGAAGCCGAGGACACAAGACCTGCTCCAGATAAGCCAGGAAAATGTCGCCATCAGTCGGTGCGGCAATCGTCATAGGGGCTTCCAGCCCCCGAATGGTCAGTGTCGCCAGCATGGTCAAGACTTCCCATCGACCCTGCGGCGTAGCCTCGTTCACTCGTTGACCGCGTGGAGCACGACCGTAGTGGCGGGTCATCTGCGTCGTGGCTCCACTCTCGTCGAGAAAAAGCAACTGCTCGACATCAAATTCAGCTATGGCTGCTCGCCACTCTTGCCGGCGGCGCTGCGCTGGCTGGCTATCTTGCTCCTGCGCGTGGAGCGCTTTTTTTTACGTGGCAGCCCCAGTTGCCGCAGGGCCAACCACATCCGCCCCATACTCAAGCGCACATGCTGTGCTGGTTCCAGTTGCTCACGTAATTCCTCTAGCGTCGTATCCGGCTCAGCACGGATTCGCCTTCGGATCCACTCCTGCACCTCCGGCGTAACCCGGCTTATCGGTCCGTGCCGCCACACCGGAGCATCCACCTCTCCGGTGCGCGACCGACGAGCCGAGATCTTCTTCGCCCAACTCAAGCTGACCCGAAATTGTTCGGCTAACTCCTCCAGCGTGTCTTCGCCTTCGTCATAGGCCTGCAAAAACTTTCGTCGCAGATCGTTCGAGTAAGCTCGCGGCATTCAGGTGAGCGGACAATCGCCACCTACAGCTTACAGTTTATTTATGTGGTGCATAGTAACTATGAAGATGCTCTAGCGTTCTAGTAGCTACGCTTTCCAAGGTTCTAGCCTACTAACTGCCCCCTGGACTACCAACAGAGAACAGAGAGGTCACTTTGATTACAAACGACATCATAAGCCAAGACGGCGCAGAGGAAAGATTGCTTACGTTAGAAGCCCCTACCGAGCTGCCAGCCATGAGTTCTTGAAGTTGTTCTGCTACTGCTGCTGCCGGTTGGCTGGATTCAACTGCTCCTGCATCTGCTGCTGCTGTTGTTGCATCTGCTGCAATTCCTGCAACAACTGTTCCGGAGTCTTTGCCCCATTTGGCTGTGCGCTGTCTCCGCTGTTGTCGGTCGGCGGCTGGTTGCCAACCTCCGGAATGCGGCCAGGCATGGCTAGCCGGCGGCGGGATTGGGGCGATAATGGCGGCTGCGGTGCAGCTTGAGGTTCCTGCTCGCTATCATTTTCCTCATCTTGCGCTTCCTCCGGCGGCTGCACAGCATTATTCTGCGCAGTGTTCACTGGCGAGGACGGCTTCGATGTGGTCAGAATCACCTTTTGAACAGCACCCGGATTGCCTGCCACCCCCAGGATGATGTAGTTGAATCTCGAGCCGTTGAGCAATGAGTTGAGCACGTCACGTGGCTGCCCCGGACCTAACTGGCCAACAACCCGTTCGCTCGACGCGCCGGGGGGTATCTCTATGGAAGCGCCCGTCTGCGACTGCACCATACGCAGCACCTGAGACAGGGTTGCATTTTGGGCAATAATCGTGAGTTGCCCGCTGTTATAGGTTACCTGAGGCGGGGTTGGAGGAGTCTGCTCCAACGTTGGAGGTGGTGCGGGCGTCTGCTGTGCTGGCGGATCAGGTATCGCTTTTCTGCGGTGCGGATTTGCTTTTGACTGGCGGGCAGCTGTTGCTTT
>CAZDYZ010000594.1:0-2034 GCA_964509525.1 uncultured Acidobacteriaceae bacterium | reverse complement strand
CGTTCATCTTGCGAGCCGTCTCCTGGATCTTCGCCAGGAAGAACAGATCGTCGACGAAGGCAAAGATGCGTGTTGGCTGGTGTTCGGACGCCGCTGGCAGCGGCTCAGGGTCGGCTGGCAGAAACTGCTTGCCCAGGTTCGGTCCCCCGCGGCCGCCACGATCCTGCCTGTGCATGTTGCCGTTGTTGTTGCCTTGGGCGTTGCGATAGCTGTGGTCCATGGGCGCCGTATAGATGCCCCCGCCGGGTTGGCCCAGCCCTGAAGGTCGCGGTCCGTGTTTACGCCCGTGGCGTTTCGGAGGCCCTTGGCGATGTTGTTGTCCAGGAAGTTGCGGGGCGGTATGGGAAACGGGTCCGCGGCGACCGCGCCGCCGTCTGTGTCCTTTCCCGCCAGGCGATCCGGAGGGAGGATTCAATCCTTGATTCATGCTTCTCTCTTAATACTTCTCACCCGCAGGTAGCGGATTCCCACATTCTGTGAACCGCTGTTCTAGGCCACGCGCTCGTATGTTTCCCTAGTGGCCGGCGAATCTGCGGTGGATACTTCGCTGAAATCGAATCAGTTACGTCCGTCTGGCGCGCTCGGAACAAACAGCGCGAGGAACGCCGGCACGGAAGTCCGGCGATTGGAGGACGTTACTATCGTACCCAGTTTTGGGGCTTAAAAGCAAGCGCAAAAGCAGCCTTTTGCGTAGGATGCAACCAAATAGTTATACGACATTTTTATTTTCCGGAGATTCCACCGCCGCCTTCGCCGCTCCTGCTCGTGTTCCATTTGTCCAAAGGTTCGCGGAAATCAGGCTTGTCAAGTGGGGCCCAAGTGTCTCGGCGAAGTGCCCATCGCCGGCGTCGTGTCACTTTCTCAGCATCTGCTTGGCTATGAAGAACACGTTTGCCGGGCGCTCGGCAAGTCGCCGCATGAAGTAAGGATACCACTCTGTCCCAAAGGGAATATACACGCGCAGGCGGTAACCTTCGCGCACCAACTGCCGCTGCAGATCGCGACGCACTCCATATAGCATCTGGAACTCGTACGCGGAGGCTGGAATGTTTTCTGCGCGTGCGAACTGTTTAATGTCGGCGATGATGCGCTCGTCGTGCGTGGCCATGCCATGATAAACGCCGCTCCTCATCAGAGTGCGGGCCAGCTTCAGATAACTCGCGTCGACATCGGATTTCTTCCGAAACGCGATCTCCGGTGGCTCCTGGTAGGCGCCTTTGCACAACCGGATGCGAATTCCCTCCGACAGCAAGTTATCTACGTCCTTCTCGCTGCGGTAAAGGTACGACTGAATCACGGTCCCGACTCGCCCGCCGTGTCCAGGAAGCCGGTGCAAATCGCGTACGAAATCGATTGTCCGCTGGGTGTACGCCGAGCCCTCCATGTCCACCCGGACGAAATTGTCAAGGCGTACCGCGTGGTTCACCAACTCGGTAACCAGCTGGAAAGCGAGCTTTTCGCTTACGTCGAAGCCCATATGGGTAAGCTTGAGGCTGATGTTCGCGTTCAGCTTCCGGGCTGCAATCTCGTCCAGCAGATGGTGATAGAGATCGGCGCTGAGCTTGGATTCGTCGGCATTAGTTACGTTCTCGCCGAGGTTGTCGATGCTGACGCTGGCGCCCCAATCGTTTACCACCTGGGTGGCGGAAATCACTTCGTCCAATTCCGTGCCCGCTACGAAGCGGTGGGAGAAGCGCAGCCCCAGCGCTGAATGCTCGGCAAAATGGCGAAGTCGTTTGCTTTCGGAAAGCCCGATAAAGAATGCCCTTAGCATGCCGCCCCACCGGGCAGTGCAGAAGAGCTAACTTCCCACAGAAGCGAATAGCTCATAGTGTTTTCATACTGAGTCGGGCCAGATTGGCCTCGTATACCTGTGTATCACACCTGGCGGCATTCTCGGCAATGTCGTGCTGGCGATGATGTGTACCCAGACCACCAAAGCCATAGCAGGTGGGAAATGCCATTGAATGGGCTACTCCAGGAGTACGGGCAGAGGATGGACCCAGGCGGTAGTTGGGCCGCGGGCCTGATCTC
>CAZDYZ010000593.1:0-10935 GCA_964509525.1 uncultured Acidobacteriaceae bacterium | reverse complement strand
CGGCGAGCATGACATCCTGGGCGCCGGCGATCCCAAGTCGCCGATCGCCAAGCTCAACGTGCCGGCGACTTGCGCCAAGTGCCACGACAGCATCAAGCAGGAATTTCTGCAAAGCATCCACGGGCAGGCGATTGAGCGCGGCAACTGGGCGGCGCCAGTCTGCACCGATTGCCACGGCATTCACAGCATCAAGGCCCCCAACGATCCCAGGTCTGCCGTGGCGTCAGCGAATATCCAAAATACATGCGCAGCCTGTCACGCCAGCGTCAAGCTGTCGGCAGAGTTCGGAGTAGCCGGCAACCGTGTTTCCAGCTATCTCTCCAGCTATCACGGAATGGCGTCCAGAGTGGGTTCGATCACCGTGGCCAATTGCGCCAGCTGCCACGGGGTGCACAACATTCTACCGTCGTCGGACCCGCATTCCACCATCAATCACGCTAACCTCGCCAAGACCTGCGGGCAGTGCCACCCGGGCGCCAATGAGAAGTTCATCGCCAGTAAGGTGCACCAGGACAGTGCCGCGAAAGCTGATGTCGGCAGCAAGGTAATCAGCTACATCAGCCGCTTCTATGTTTGGATGATTATTGCAGTTATCGGCGGTATGTTAGTACACAACCTGATCGTTCTTCGCAAAAAGCTCATCCTGCAGCGCATTCGGCAGTCGCGACTCTTATTTCGTATGACGCTCGAGCAGCGTATCCAGCACGTTCTCTTGCTCGCGAGTTTCCTGACTCTTGTGTTGACAGGCTTTGCGCTACGCTATCCCTCATCGTGGCTGTCGATGCTCTTTGTCAACGAAGCCGTGCGCCGCGTCCTGCATCGCGGCGCGGGCATCGTACTGATTGCCGTAAGCCTTTATCACCTTTGGTACATCATTACCAAGCCTGAGGGTCGTACCCTGCTCAAGGACATGCTGCCCGACTGGAAGGATGTCACCGATGTTCGAGACGCGTTTCGCTACTACCTGGGCTATAGCGAACAACGACCCTTGTTCCGGCGGTTCTCATATGCCGAGAAGGCAGAGTATTGGGCGTTGGTGTGGGGCATCTTTGTGATGGCCAGCACCGGGCTGATGGCCTGGTTCAAAATCGGTGTAGGCAGGCTCGTGCCTGGATGGTGGGTGGACGTTGCACTGACCATCCACTGGTACGAAGCGGTCTTAGCTACGCTCGCAATCATTGTCTGGCACTTGTACGGAGTCATTTTCGACCCCGATACATATCCCATGAATTGGGCGTGGTTGGACGGCAAGATGTCGGTCGAGCATTACCAGCACGAGCACCCGCTGGACTTGGTCGCCATTGAAAAGGCAAGAGGCTCCGAGGAAGAGCCCGGGCCGCTCGAGGTTGAAGCCGAGCCGGAAGAACAAGCTGAACCTGCAGGCAGCCGGCGGTGACGCGGAAGGGAAAGGGTTCCGAATCTGTGTATCCGCCCGCACGGCAGGGCGGGCCTTCGAAGTCTGCGTGAATATTCAACTTCTGAAATTGCAGTCGGATAAGCAGATTGAAGATGGCCCGAAAAACGAAGTCTGAAATGGGGCGAAAAATCTTAGCCCAGTGCTTTGGCACCTGGGTAAAGTTAAAAATTGATTCGAGCCCCGCGGGGGGTGCAGGGTCCCCCCAACGCTCTCTAGGGTCGCCTTCGAATTAGCCGGAAGCTGCACGTAAATTTGGGGTTAGACAATTAGCATAAGGTATGGTTGTCTTTTTACCACTGCCACTTTATTGTTGTGATTTGCAACACATGCAGGTGATTGCCCTAGAGGTGAGATCGAAGAAGGGAAAACTGACAAATGACTGAGGACACGCAGAGGAAGGACCCTCTACGCGATCATCCGCCTGTTTCGAAGAATCTCATTCGCAATCCCATCAGCCTGATCGGTCTGGCGCTGGCGGCCGTCGCCTTCGCTAACATCGTCTTGCTGGTTCTGATTGACCTGCTCGCCAGCCATTCGTCTCCCTACGTCGGCATTCTTGCTTACATGGTGGCGCCGGCAATTTTGTTTGTCGGCCTTATTTTTATCCCCATCGGCATGGTAGTCGAGCGCCGGCGTCGGCTGCACGCCGTAGGCGCCCCATTTCATTTCGCGAGGCTTGACCTCAACAACCCGGCGCAACGCAGCACCGTGGCCTTCGTGCTCAGCTTTATCGTCATCTTTTCGCTGGTAAGCGCCGTGGGAAGCTACAAAGCCTACGAGTTCACCGATTCCATCGATTTCTGTGGCCAGTTGTGCCACACCGTCATGCATCCTGAGTTCACGGCTTACGAGGCATCGCCGCACGCCCGCGTGGATTGTGTCGACTGTCACGTCGGCTCGGGCGCCAGTTGGTATGTGAAATCCAAGCTGTCGGGCATTCGGCAGGTATATTACACTCTCCGCGGCACCTATCCCCGACCCATCCCTTCACCGGTACAGAACCTTCGCCCGGCGCAGCAGACTTGCGAGCAGTGTCACTGGCCAAAGAAATTCTGGGGAGCGCAGCTAAAGGCCTTCACTCATTATGGCGACGACGAGCAGAACACGCCTCGCGTCATTCGCATGTTGATTAAAACCGGCGGCGGGGATCCCAGCCTCGGGCAGGCGGGTGAAGGTATCCACTGGCACATGAACATTAACAACAAGATCACCTACTTCTCCACCGATGAGCAGCGACAGGTGATTCCTTGGGTACGCATGGAAGACGCAAGTGGCAAAGTCACAGACTATGCGGTAAAGGACAACCCTCTCAGCCAGGAGCAAATTGCCAAAGCCGTCAAGCGCCGCATGGACTGCGTCGACTGCCACAATCGGCCCACTCACATCTTCGTGTCTCCGGATCTGTCCGTGGACCGCGCGATCACCGGCCGTTCCATCGACGCCACTCTGCCGTTCATCAAGCAGCAGGGCGTCCAGGTCCTAACCACGGACTACAAATCAGGCGACGAAGCGCGGCAGGCCATCGCCAGCAAGATCAACAAGTTTTATCAGGAGAAATATCCGCAAATCGCGTCTTCCAAGGCCGACAGCGTCAAAGGCGCTGTGACGGAGCTGCAACGCATCTACAGCACCACCTTCTTCCCTTACATGAAAGTGAACTGGAAGACCCATCCTAATAACATTGGGCACTTCTACTTTCCCGGCTGCTTCCGCTGCCACGATGACAACCACGTCAGCAAAGATGGCAAGGTCATAAGCAAGGACTGCAACTCCTGTCACACCGTGCTCGAGCAGCAGGAAAGCGGCAACGAGATAGCGTCCTTGCCGACCCAGCCTTTCAAGCACCCGGTGGATATCGGCGACCTGAGCGCGGTAACCTGCTCCGACTGCCACACGGGAGGAGCGGGACCGTAAAGCAGGGGTAAGGGGACCACCTAAGAAAAAAAGACTTGGAACCTGCCCTGAGCGCAGTCGAACGGTGGGCACCCCGCGGCGGGATGAGCGGTTTGGCGCGAAGAGCGACGCTCCATAACGCAACACCGGTTGCATGTCATCCGCAAGCACATCCGGCGCGTAAATCTCCAGATAACGGATGTATTGGCCGGCACCATTCGGCGTCATGCCCAGATCGATCGATCTTCTCAAAGCGAGAGGAGAATCACAGGCAAGCCCTCATGTCTGCGCTCTCGCGTTCGGTCGAGGTGCGGACTTGCAGGCCAGTAATGGCTCTTACGCTGTAGCCGATAACAATCGGCGTGGCAGGGTGCTGCACCGGACCGGCACTGAGATCGCTGTGTATGCGCTCGTTTTGAGGAGTGACATGCATCACAGGCTCTGGTGATGCCACTCACGGCTGTCTAGGTTGTTAGAATCCTATCGTTAACCCATAGTAGTGAGCTGTTGATCTGAATTGACGGGGTAAGGAAAACGAGCATGACACAAGGGAACGGAAACGCGCACTCGCCCCAGCAAGTGCAAATCACCCCAGCTGCAAAAACGGCGTCTGCTGGGGAGTCTGGGCAAAACCGGTCCCGCGTAGCGGAATCAAGGGCCCCGCATCCCGCCAAGAAGGAATACAAGCCGCGCCTTATCTTCTGGGAGGTCACGAAGGGCTGTAACTTGCGATGCATCCATTGCCGCGCCACCGCTACGGAACTAATGTCGCCTAATGATTTGCCGACCCAGAAGGCGCTCGACATCATCTCCCAGATTGCAGACTTCGGAAATCCCATCCTGGTGCTCAGCGGAGGCGAGCCACTCTACCGCCCCGATATCTTCGAACTCGCAGAATATGCTACGAGCCGCGGCCTGCGCACCGCCCTGGCAACGAATGGCACGTTGGTGACGAAAGACATCGCCTACAAGATCAAACAGGCCGGCATCAAGCGAGTCTCGATTTCGCTCGATGGCTCGGACGCTGCCACACACGATACCTTTCGCGGCATCCCAGGCGCATTCGATGCCGCCATCTACGGCTTGCGCAATTTGCAGCAAGTCGGGGTCTCGGTGCAGATCAACACCACTATCGCGCGCCATAACGCACATCAGTTGCCCGCAGTGCTTGACCTTGCGCGTAGCCTTGGCGCCGATGCGCTGCATACGTTCCTGCTGGTGCCGGTGGGTTGCGGTGTCGACATCGCTGCTGAGCAGATGGTTCCGCCAGAAGAATACGAACAGATGCTTAACTGGTTCTACGATCAGTCTCTCAAGGGTGGCATCGAACTAAAGGCGACCTGTGCTCCGCATTACTTCCGCGTCGCGCGGCAGCGCCGAGCCGCGGATCGTATCGCAGGACGTGAGCAGCCGAGGGCAGAACAGCCTAATGCCAAAGAAATCGGCCCAACAGAGATGACCATGCCGGGGTCAACAGGAATTTCCCTGAAGCCGGGTGGTGGGCCGCCGGTGGGTCACACTGGACATCCCGGTGGTCACCCCGGCGACATGAATGCCATGACCAAGGGGTGCCTCGCCGGCACCGGTGTCTGTTTCCTCTCACACGAAGGAGAGGTTTTCCCCTGTGGATATTTGCCTGCGCTAGCCGGCGATCTCCGCAAACAAAGCTTCGCCGAAATCTGGACCGACTCCGCCGTTTTCGAAGCACTGCGCGATGACGACAACCTCAAGGGCAAATGCGGATGCTGCGAGTTCCGCCACGTCTGCATGGGATGCCGCGCTCGCGCCTTCGCTGCCAGCGGGGACTTCCTGGCCGAAGAACCATTCTGTGTATACGAGCCAGGCAGCTCAAACAAAATGATTCGCGAAGCGGGCAGCGGCAAACGCCAGGCATGACTTTAGTCACAGTCAATATCAGCAGTCCAGACTACCATCAGCGTATGGCAACACAGGTCGGCACGCTGCATAACTCACGGCTGAAGACAATGGTCATTCCCCGCGAGCATGGTGCATGGGGTATGTTGCTCGTTCCTCTCGCGACGGGGGCTGTCGTGGCTCTGCCTTTCGGCGTCAACGGAGGTGCCCTGACTCTTTTTGCCCTGGCGGCAATGTCGCTGTTTTGGCTGCGCACGCCGATTGAGGCATGGTTCGGTACTTCAGCGATTAGAGCTCAAACGCGGCACGAGCGCAGTTTAGTGCTCAGGGCGTTGGTTTGCATCGGTGTCCTGGCGGCAGGAAGCGTCGCCTCGCTGCTCTGCAGCGGCCAACATGGCGGGCTGTTGCTGATTGGTGCGGTTGCGGGCATGGCGTTCACTGTGCAGGCTGGCATCAAGAAGCTGGGCCCCAAGGCCAGAATGTCCGCGCAGATCGTCGGTGCAGTGGGGCTCACCTCAACAGCGGCGGGCGCTTACTATGTCGCCACCGGCAAGCTTGACCACGTTGCTCTCGCACTTTGGCTGGCGCACTGGCTGTTCGCCGGAAACCAGATTCACTTCGTGCAGTTGCGCATTCGCTGCAACCGCACAATAGGCGCGCGCAGGAAATTGCGTCAAGGGTCGTCGTTTCTTGCCGGTCAGTTGGGACTCGTCTGCGCCATTTTCGCATTGTGGTACGCAAGGTTGTTTCCTGCTCCGGTTGCTCTGGCGTTTGCTCCGGCATTGTTTCGGGGAACCCTGTGGTTCGCGCGCGGCCGCCAACCGCTTGATGTACATAAGCTCGGCTTCACCGAGCTGGGGCATTCGTTGATCTTCGGTGCACTGCTGTGCATGGCTTTCCTGGCGTAAATCGTGTCCTAACGCGAGTCACCGGTATCGGAGCTTGTTCTCCTCGAGCCACCGGCGGGCGATGCGTTCCATAGCCTCATCCCGATACCGATGCCACTGTTCTTCAATTCCCAGTCGTTCGATGGTGCATCGGAACAGTCGAAAAGCACTCGTACCATGGACGACGCCACGCAATTCGGCGCGTTAGCCCAATCGGCACTCCTAGCGATACTCGCCTCTTCGGCATTGAACGTGATGATCTCCCCCGACTCAGGATCGAGATAGGAACTAAGCTCGTCGCTCTGAAGATCAAGTGCCTCCACGACGTCGCGCAGGGAGATAACAGCAGGCATTGTCTCCTCGAATAAGCTCGCGAGATTACATGCCAGATATTACCGTCAACTTGCTGGCCCCGCTACACAAGAGTGGGAGTTCGATATCCGAACGTTGTCCTTGCCCCTCTTCTACCAACAAGGCTTGCTGGTACGACCGCTCTTATCTTGATCAGCAGGCGAGCGACGCTTAAGGCACGTTTTAGCCCAGGTGAGTTGAACTCATTGAAGGCGAGCCGTGCACTGGACGTTATATGGCGAACCCGGAGAAGTGGTTCTTTCAACAGTCCGGCTGGCGGACGTGGAAAGGTTTCTGTCAATTACCGCCCAAGCTAGGCCGCCGATCATTCGAGGGCTGCACTGGGCAGCCTCGTCGACTGAGAGCGGCATGCATGATAGCTGGTCGGCATCATCGAGAGGTTTTCTTCCATGAGGTACGCACTGGATGGCCGGTATGCTAGTGGGACAGTTGGCTAAATGAGATGGCGCGCACAAAGGAAACGGCGTTACGATCAACTGTCGACCAACAACGAACTGGCGGCCGAGACTTTGCTGGGTCTCGGGCAAGTCCAAGCCAGCTTCAGTCCGAAGGCCTCGTTGAAGTGAACGGACGTCGCAGCCCCCAAGCTCACAAACTGGGGCTGAATTGGAGGCGCCGCAATTTTCGAGGGTCAGATGAGCATGGTAAGCGCGAGAAAGTTTAGATCGTTTCTAATCCTGCTGTTGGGCTGCGGAGCTATGGTTGCCCGATCAGACCCCGCAGTGAAAGAGAGATCTGCTATGACGTTTAGCGTGACAAGCACAGCCTTCAGGGCGGGAGCAGAGATCCCGAAGAAATTCACCTGCGAGGCGATCGATGTCTCACCAGCACTGCAATGGAGCGGAGCCCCGGCGAAGAGCGCTAGCTTCGCCCTCATTGTGGACGACCCCGATGCGCCCGTGGGGACATGGGTGCACTGGGTGCTATGGAACCTGCCTGCCAGCGCACAGTCGCTTCCCGAGAATGTGCCCAAGCGCGAGCAGCTGGATGATGGTATACGGCAAGGGCGAAATGACTTCAGGAAGATCGGCTATAACGGTCCGTGTCCGCCCGCGGGCAAGACGCACCATTACATTTTCCGTCTGTACTCGCTCGATGCGATGCTCAACCTCTCGCCGGGGGCAACGCGCCGAGACCTTGATACTGCGATGAATGGCCACATTCTAGGTCAGGCGGAATATATGGGGACGTTCCGGCGATGATGTGTTAGATCATCTCAGTGGCCGTTTCCCGGCTGGCGCAGTCCATTTCAGGACGATGGATGCTGCCGGCTCTTAGGTCAGGTAATGGCGGACACTGTGAGTCGAGCGGCGGCGTGTCAAGTCTCAATCCATGTCTTAACCAAGCCTGAGCGCCATGCTTCGAGTGATGCCGCCTCAAAGGGCGAGGATCCTCAGCACATCAAGGGCTTTCCATGACCTGACGTTAGACCGAATTGTTGGGCCGCCATATCCACCACCTCTTTGCCAATCTCGAGGGAAGCTGTCGCAGCAGGCGAAGGCACGTTGCACACATGAATCACTCGTTTGCCATGCAAGAAATGAAAGTCGTCGAGAAGGTTGCCATTCCTGTCCACCGCCTGCGCCCGCACTCCCGAGCCGCCAGGCATCAAGTCGGATTCCTGTAACTCAGGCACCAATTTCTGCAACGACTTGACAAAGGCAGGCTTTATCCAGGAGCGGTATTGTTCCGCTAGTCCCATCCTCCAATATTTGCGCGCCATTTTCCAAAAACCCGGAAAGCAGAAGGTCTCCAGTGCTTCCCTGAGATCGAAGCCGGCACCCGAGTAGCCTTCTCGCCGGAACGCGAGCAAGGCATTTGGACCTGCTTCCACGCCGCCGTTCACACGCCGCGTGAAGTGAACGCCCAGGAAGGGAAACCGCGGATCAGGAACCGGATAGATGAGCGCCTTTATCAGGCTGCGACGCTCCGGCCTCACCTCGTAGTACTCGCCGCGGAATGGCACGATCTCCAGTTCCGTGCACACTCCGGCCATGCGTGCAACCGCATCACTGTAAAGTCCGGCGCAGTTGATCGCATGCCGCGTTCGAAAAGCCCCTGTCTTGGTCTCCACGATGTTCGAGGGGCCATCCTCGCGCAGCCCGGTGACTTGCGCCTCTAGAACCAGGTCGGCTCCGGCTTGCCTGATCAACTCGGCGTACTTGTGAGCAACGACGGTGTAGTCCACAATTCCGGTTGTTGGAACCTGCAAGGCTCGGATCCCGCTGCAGTGCGGCTCAATCTCGCAAAACTGCTCGCGATGGAGCATGCGCAAACCCGGAACACCATTCGCAATCCCGCGTTGGTGTAACTGCTCCAGCCTAGGGACTTCTTCCAGGCTCGTGGCGACCACGAGTTTGCCACACTCCTCAAACGGTATGCAGTGTTCCTGGCAGAAGCGCTTCATAGACGCAGCACCAGCAACGCAATTGCGCGCCTTCAGCGAACCGGGTTTGTAGTAGAGACCCGAATGAATGACTCCGCTGTTGTGACCGGTTTGATGGCCGGCTATGTGATCTTCCTTCTCCAAGACGAGAATACGCATCTCGGGGAATCGTCGTGTAGCTTCCAGAGCCGTAGCCAAACCAACAATTCCCGCACCAATGATCAACAGGTCTGCTTCACGGTCGACCATACTGTCCCATATTGTTCTACTGACTCGCGATTATAAGAGCCTGTGCTGTCTGTGCCCACCCATGACACAGTTCAAAAAGGTTGCGGAGCTGCTGCGGGAACGTTAGTCTAGGAATTCGGGGATCCGTCACGCAGTGGCACTCGTTGACGCCGAAAGAACATTTTTATGCGTGTACTTGTGACAGGCGGGGCGGGTTTTATTGGCTCGCATGTATGCGATGCGCTGCTGGGCGAAGGCCACTCCGTGGTTTGCGCCGACAATCTCTTGACCGGAAAGTTGCAGAACATCGCTCATCTCCGTAACGAGCCGCGCTTCGAATTTCTCCGACAGGACATCTGCCAACCATTCGATTGCGGCGGCAAAATCGATTACGTTTTCCATTTCGCCTCACCCGCCAGTCCCGTTGATTACCTGAAATACGGAATCGAGACCCTACGAGCTGGTTCGCTGGGTTCGATGAATTGTCTCGAGCTGGCCAATAAGCACAATGCGAAGTTCCTCCTGGCGTCAACCTCGGAGTGCTACGGCGACCCTCTCGAGCATCCGCAGAAAGAAAGCTATTGGGGACACGTGAATCCAGTCGGTCCGCGCTCGGTGTACGACGAGTCGAAGCGGTTCGCCGAGGCCGTAACCATGGCCTACCACCGATATCAGAAGCTGGATACACGAATCGTGCGCATCTTCAATACCTACGGTCCCCGGCTGCAGATGAATGACGGACGCGTTGTCTCGAACTTCATGAAGCAGGCGCTGCTGGGCGAGGACCTCACCGTTTATGGGGATGGTTCCCAGACGCGCAGCTTCTGCTACGTAAGCGACGAAGTCGCAGGAATTCTAGCCCTCGCAAAATCCGACGAGGATCAGCCCACCAATATAGGCAATTCCGGTGAGTTATCGATACTGGAATGTGCTCAGGTTGTGCTGGAGGTAACGGGTTCTAAGAGCAAGATTCGGTTTGAGCCTTTACCGCAAGACGATCCGAAACAGCGCCGGCCCGACATAAGCAAGGCGAAACGGTTGCTCGGGTGGGAGCCGACTGTTGATTTGCGTGCCGGTTTGCGGATGTCGCTGGATTACTTCAGGTCTGCCGTCCATGCCATCGGCGCCAGGGCATAGGTGTCAGGGGCGTGCCCGCAAGGTTAAACAGGTGACCTTTGTACCTTGTGCTTAGGTGGCGCCCAATACGGGAACCTTCAACAGATAGCCCGATTTGATTCCTTTCGTGCCGGATCGCACAGAAGTTGCCATTTTCTCCCGCTGTTGCACAACCGCTCGCAAAGAGGCTTTATAAGTGTCTCGGTTTAGGCCATTTCTGATTCACCTGTACTTTTGGAAGCAGAGTTCTTGATCTCGTACAATGAGCTGTTGGCAGCCGAAAAAGGGGGCCCGCTCGATGGAGACTCAACTTGAGTACGATGCACTACGGCGGGAAAACTCTTCTTGGTGGTACATTGCACGGCGTAAGCTGCTGCGCGGGGCGGCGGCGCAAATCTTGCGAGGGAGGCCCGATGCGCGAATTCTTGACTTGGGCTGTACGGCACAGTTGGAGTTTACGGACTCTCCCCACCTTCGCGTCATCAACATCCACAGTTCCCTGCCGGTACTGGCGTTTCGGCAAATGAAGGGCTGCCGGGATCTGATCTGCGCACAAGCCGAAGAACTTGCATTAGTATCGAATTCTTGTGATGCGATTGTCGCAGGGGACATTCTGCAATCGGTTCCAGATGATCTGATCGTCCTCCGCGAGTTGCGTCGTGTCCTGAAGGATGGCGGTTTGTTGTGCCTTACCGTTCCCGCCTATCCCTTTCTGTGGGGCGAGGACGACGAAGCGAGTGGCCATCAGAGGCGTTACACTG
>CAZDYZ010000592.1:0-8518 GCA_964509525.1 uncultured Acidobacteriaceae bacterium | reverse complement strand
GACCAGCTAACCAAGCCGATCTCTGCTCTGGAGGGTCTCATTGTCCTCGGTCCGAGCAGGGCCTTCACGGTCGCGATTCCCATCGTTTCCCAATAGGCGAGAAGGACAGCAGCGTAAAATTTTGAAGAAAGAATACGGAGGGCTTCTCAAGAACAAGCTCGGGAGGCGGAATAAAGAATGAGAAAAAGGACGGCTGCATCGGCTGAGGTCGGGTTCCTATTGATTGCGCTATCGATTGGATGGGCGGCGCGAGTTGGTGAACCCGCACCCGAGTTTACTGCCACAGGCACTCATGGCGAAGTCCATAAACTTTCCGAATACCGGGGCAAATTCGTGGTGCTGGAATGGACAAACCGGGGCTGCCCGTATACCCAGAAGCACTACAACAGCGGAAATATGCAGCGTCTGCAGCGTGAATGGACAGGCCGGGGCGTCGTCTGGCTCACCGTAATTTCATCTGCGCCGGGGAAGCAGGGTTACGTCACCGCATCCGAAGAGAACGAGTTTCTGACGAAGATTCATGCCGCTCCCACCGCTGTTTTGCTGGACCCCACAGGCACCATGGGTCACCTCTACGAGGCGAAGACGACACCGCACATGTTCATCATCAACCCAAAGGGAGCGTTGATTTACAACGGTGCTATTGACGACCGGCCGACTACCGATCTTGAAGATGTGAACGGGGCGAAGAACTACGTGAGTCTTGCGCTCGAAGAGGCCACATCGGGCAAAATCGTAAGTAACCCGACTTCGCGTCCGTATGGGTGCTCGATCAAATATGCAAACTAGAGCTTTGAGCCGGGAGGCGAGGGTGATGGGCTTGATCCAAAATTGCAGTTGGCGATAAACTGCACGCCTGCGAAGTGGAATATGTCGACAACGCCTCTCGCGGAAAGACGGTTTGCTCGTCAAAACCATACTGCCGGGACAGTTGATTCGATCTGTACCCTCTGTTTTATGGTGGTCGGAAGAGCCAACAGCCTGGCGGATCTTGCCAATCTAGAGTCCCGCCATGTTTGTCAGCTCTTAGAACGAAGGCAAATGATTCGAATTGCTGGGCAAGTCGTCGACCCGATCGGCCAGCGAAAGAGCATGGCGTAGAGGCCCTACAACCCGCCTGGTGCACCTGATTGTCAGTGATCACCATCCAGTGCCGTTTCTCAAACGGTCATCGATAAGTACGCTGGGATGTCCACCGGTCAACCGTCACGATCACTTTCCCTGCCTAGATGGGAAAAGGGACTCCCTTCAGGTAACTTGGCGCCATGGAATGGCCCATGTCGGACAGCTTGATCCCACGCGGCCCGATTCGATGTTTCATTCAAATACCATCTCTTTGCACGCCTGTTACCTGCTAACGGACAACGGATCCAATTTCAGCTTTCTCGTACATCACCGGCAGGTGAACACTGGTGCTGCCAATCAGTCATCACTCCTCGTCTGACAGCGAAATCTCACTACCCAAGTTCGCTTTGCCTGCCATTCCTCGTGCGCACTTCTTGTCTTTTTAATGTCAAGCAGACATCGCCGTGTACTGTTCTGTCCGGCGGTTGTCTGTGTGAAGGAGCAGATCACGAAGCTGAGCTTCAAGTTCTGCTATGCAGAAATGAAGTTCGGTGCACGATTGCTGTAACAGCGCTCCGGATCGCAGAGCCTTCCCGTTTTGGATATAGTCACAAGCTTCGGCCCAGTCAAAGGGAAATAGAGTACTCACTCCTTTGGCGTGGGTATATAGTGGGTGAGCTGAAACTACCTGCAAAAAACTATATCAGGAGATAAGCATGAAGAAATTGTCAGCTGTACTGGTGTGGTTTATCCCTGTCATGTTGTTTGCACAAAGTCCATTCGATGGCACTTGGAAGACCAACATGGCCGAGTCCAAACTGTCGCAAAAGCCCTACGTGTTCTCGGTCAACAACGGAATGTACGACTGCCAGAGTTGTGTCCCCAAAATCAAGGTAAAGGCGGACGGCCTCGACCAGGCCGTCACAGGCCAGTCTTATGACACTCTTGCGGTGCAAGTTACCGATGCGAACACCGTTCAGTTCAGCGGGAAAAAAGCTGGAAAGCCAGAGTTCCAGCAGACCAGGACCCTATCTCAGGATGGGAAAACACTGACCATTTCCAGCACCAACTATCCCGCCGACGGTAGCCAGTCGTTCAAGACGGAAGCGAAATTTACAAGAACGTCGAACGGACCTGCCGGCTCCAATGCAATCTCTGGTTCCTGGCGTGTCCAAAACGTCAATGAAGAGGCCGCCGGGCTCATCAGTACCTGGAAGGGAGGGGGCGATGGGCTGACCATGTCCACTCCGACGGGCTTCGGCTGGGAGGCGAAGCTAGATGGCAAAGAGTATCCCGTGAAGGGCACTTATACGAGTGAGACGGTGTCGCTCAAGCCATTGAGCGATCGCTCTATCGAGGTGACCTACAAGCGCGACGGGAAGCTCTACAGCGTCGAGAAGGTAGCAGTCTCGCCTGATGGGAAGAAAATGACTACCGTCGTTGACAACAAACAAACAGGGAGAGTTTCGACATTTATAGACGAGAAGCAATAGCAACTTGAATGGAAAAACCGGAGCGGAGCAGCTGTTCCTTTGACGCTCTTGAGGCAGGATGTTGTGGCTGAACTTCCATTTTTCAGGGCTAGTTCAGCTGCCTTCCGGGGTAGATTCTCCATCACACCGCTCTGCCGCGCAGATACAAACGTAACGATCGGCTTGGGAGCCATCGCGTTGCAATGGCGGCCTATCCGAGGTGAGAATCGCATGTGCTGGTCCAGCCGCCCGCCGTGTGGTTTAGAAACCTCTAGTCTCTGACTTTTGATTTCCTACTGCGCAGGCCGCTTTCAGGGGCAGGCGATCTTAACCCTTCCGTATGAACAACCTCAGAATGTTAAGGCCCGGTTCTGCTGTGCCTTGACCGTTGTGTGAAGCTCGCTTTGGCATTCGCCACTCGTTGACCTCTCAAAACGCGGGAGTCTCAGCGTTTCGTTCTGGTTTGGATTATTCTTGATGAGAAGCCCTCTCCAGCACGGTGACTCGATGAAACGAGCGGCAGAATCAGAAGGGACGACGGTTGGACCCCCGATGTTGGTTTATGACGGTTCGTGCGGGTTTTGCAGCCGGTCCGTTCAATTCATATTACGTCATGAAAGAAGACACGACCTCCTTTTTGTCCCTCGTGATTCTGAACTAGGCATATGTCTTCGTCGCACTTATTCAGCGGAGAAGGTTGAGTCAATGTTGTGGATTGAAGCTGGTCGAGTATTCGCAGCGTCGGATTCCGTTATTAGAGCTGCTGAGTATCTTGGGGGCTGGTGGTCTTGTCTGGGTGACGTCGCTTCTCTGTGCCCATCTTCACTGCTGAATCTGGCATACAAGCTGATCGCTACAAACCGTCGCCGGTTCATGTTGAATCCAAGCAGCTGCCTGGTTCCTACGCCCGAACAGCGCAGGAGGTTCTTGGACTGACCTTCTCATTGCCGAGTTGCAACGGCGTTCGCTTACAGCGCATACAGATCTAAGGAAGTTACCAAGAAAGAGACGAACCGACGGCAACCATGAGAGCTTGTCTGACTCTCGGCTCGACACCGCGGCTGGCGTAGCTTTTCGATAGGGCCAACGAGCCAGTTGACCAGCCGCTTCGTAAGGGTAGGGTAGGAGGAACAACCAAAGAATAAAGGACAATTCCATAATCGCGGCTATCTCTTTATCTGCATTGAATCATTCAACGTCACTTCTGTTCGCAGGTAGAGGTGAAATCAGAGGTTCGGGGTCAGGATTCTGCAAGGGAAATGAAAAAACATGAAATACGAAAGCTGCCTGCGCCACTAATCTCAACTGGAAGCTCTACAAGTTTAGCGCGACAGAGTTGGGCTACTCGTTGTCTTAATACCGGTTGTCCAACCCGTCCTCGGTTGTTGGTCTGGGCCTAAACACTGCCTGCCAGCCACACCGAACCACTCCAACATGTAGCTCTATAAATGTGTCAGCTCAGTATCGCCAGTTCAAGAACTTCGGTTTTGAACTTGGACAACGTGGGGGTCGCTTTGCGTGTGTCGGAAGTTCATATTCTCGTGGTGGATGACTTCGAGCCTTGGCGAAGGATTGTTTGTTCTGCACTTCGCAGTTGGCCAGAATTGAAAGTTATCGCCGAAGCATCAGACGGAGTAGAAGCTATTCAAAAAGCCAAAGAACTACAACCGGATTTGATCCTGCTCGACATCGGACTGCCAAAACTAACTGGAATCGAGGTGGCCCGACGGATTCGCAACCTGGTCCCAAGAACGGAAATCATATTTCTGAGTCAGGAGACGTCCGCTGACGTGATAGGAGAGGCTCTCAGCTTGGGCGCACGGGGCTATGTGGCTAAGGCTCATGCCGGCGGTGAGCTGGTGACCGCCGTGAAAGCGGTGATTCAGGGCAGACAGTTTGTCAGTACCGGATTGGCACGGCGACGGTGTTGGCATGGCCGAATTTTGTGCCAGGTATGCCACCGTCGGCCAGCAGCACCCGGCGCAACCTCCAAGATGAAGGGCTACAGAGGACCCTAAGCGGAACCGGTGCTGTGATTTCCGCCCAAGTGTAATTTCGGCAAATTACGCTGCTCAGTGACAGCGATTTTCTTGATGTGAGGCTGATCCTTGAGCAAAGTGGATATCGATGAGTTCCTGCTCCGGTCGTTTTCTTACATCATCTCAAACCTATTCTGCATAGGCTGTTATGGGCAACGGCGTGCCGCGATCAAGGAGTCCTAGATGGCTCCGAATGCGGTGGCTGGTTGGCTGAGGTCTGCCACAGGCTGGCGCCATTCAAAGCCTTTCTCCCAGGTCGCGGTAGACTTCGATAGGTGACACACAAGAAAGGGCATCCCGCTGCCGGGATGCCCGTACTTCAGATTCATCTAACTTCTACAACCTAGCGGAGCTTTCATGTTCGGCTAGTTGCAATTCGAAAACTTCGCCGAAGCGACTTGCGTGCTCCAGTCGAAGGTTTGAGTTACCAGGTAGTACTCCTGGGTATACCAGAAGGTGCAGCCGTCCTGGTCAATCCGCATACTACTGTAGTCACCCCAGCGGTCTGCAGTGTCCGGCTGTGAACCCGAGCCACCAACCACTTCTAGCTCAGCTTCCAGATTACCCAGACCCAAAGGATCGTTGACCTGGCGTCCGGCTATGAACACCGAGGGATAAACACCACCGGAGGTACCACCCGGACAGGTGCTGCCACAGGACTCGCTGTAGCCCAGCAGGATGTCGCCAACCTTGTCTCTGGCTATTGAGGCCATCCAGCGCCAGTTGCCGTCAGGCGCATAAGTACCCTGCTGGAAGATCGAGATAGCCGTAGGTGGAACAGTCTTGATCGGAGCCGTGAACTCCATCCACCGAGGTCCGATGTTGCCACCAGATGCGGTCACGTCGAAGTTCACCAGCCAGTGCTGTGCAGGCACTGGCTTTGGCGGCGTCGCCGTGACGTGGGCGAGCGGCCCATCATCCCAGTAGGCAAAGCGATACATCAAGCGATCTCCGAGGGAGTCTGCCAAGTCGGTAATACCCTTCTGCGGAACGCAATCGCCGCCGTAGCCACCGTTACAAGACGGCGTGAAGGAGGCAATGGATACCAGCTGAGAGTTGCCATCGCCGGTGAAGGTAGCTCCTTCCGACCAGTCACTGGGGTCGTTGATGTGTACGGAGTAAACCGACAGATGGGAATTGTCCACGTCGCCAACGCTGCCAATAGCGAACTGGTCCTCGCCCTGCGGTGGTGCAATTGGAGAATCGCGGTCGGCGGGCAGCAAGCTATCCTCGCTCTGCGTGTACTGGTGGCAAATCTGTTCTGCTGTGGAGTCGCCCACCAACAGTTTTGCATTGTTATAGGCGCAAAATACCGGACCCACAAAGCCGCTGCCGCCAGGACCGAAATTGTTCCAGGTCTGCCCATAATTGTTAACCCAGACGCCCCACTTCGGATAGTCAGGGAAGCCATGGTTTACAACGGGGAACTCGTAGAGATAATAGGTACCTGTGGCGTCGGGGCTGGTGGAAACAGCGACGCAAACACCATACGTGCCGGCGAATACGTTTTGGGCCAGCAGCCAGCGATGGGCCACCACGTCCCACTGAGCGATGATGTCACCGTCATTGTTAGCAGCACAGATTCCGCCCAAGTTGCCCCAAAGGCTGTTGCCCGTGACCGCCGAACTGCACGTGTACGGTGAGCTCTTCGAGCAAACGGTATAGGAGAGGTTCACCCACTGCACGACCTGAGTATCACCCACCGCCATGGTTGTATCCGGCGGCGCAACACCGACGCTGTAGTTTGGGAACCCATTGCCCACGCCGATGAAATCGGCACCGATGCTGTAAGCCTGGCTACCGGCGGGGGCGGCACTTTGCTCTACGGTATCCACTATGTGCCCGACAGCGCGCTTTGGAATACGGCGCACCGGGTTAGCTTCGTGAAAGCCGTACGTCGGTGGCGGAGGAAGTTTCGCCAGTTCGCTTAGTGGCGGCGATACGGCGAACCTGACTGCATGTTGAATGTAGGTGTTGTTTGCCTGTGCAGCGAGCGGCAGGGCACCTAATAGAAGGACGCCCATGGCGAGCATGGACGCGCCGATAACTCTCGCGTTACTCCTTGTCATGGTGCAGGGGTCTCCTTTTCTCTATTTTCAGCTGCTGGGCGGACGGGTTTCGCGATCCCCCGCAATAGCTTCGCAACTTGTCAGTGATTCGTTGTTTGAGCAGAGCCTCGTGTGGTGAGCAATTATTCAATTCGCTTTCTGGGGGCCTTAAAATGGACCTGAGTCTAGCGGCAGGTGCAGGAATTAAAACATACCTTAGGGCTGAATGCAACTATTGGCTTCGTAGTAGACCTCCTATGAGACCTCCTCCTTGGTGGTGGTGGCGAGGCCACGTGGCCGAAAAACGCAAGGCCTTAAAGGTTTCCACGCATTTGAATGATCTGCCGGAAGGACCGATTGCTGCACGAAAATTTACAATTATTTGACATCTGCCGTTCTTTCAAGGGACGGAATGCAATCGATAACCCGATCTAGCGAAAGCCCTTGAATGGTGCTTCCTGCGTGGTACAAACCTTGGCTAGCGAGCTCAATGGTGTGAGCGCTAATTTTGAAGGATTCCCACATATCATCAACCCAAACTTTACTCAGAGAATCCGATTTGCTAAAAAGGCACCCCACTTTGGTCTGGCAGCGTTTTGTGGTCTCTGCGCTTCCCGCGCTACTTCTGTATGGCACAGCAATGGCGTCAGCTCAGCACACAGAAGTGAAAAACAATGGAGTCGGTGAGAAAATAGAAATCGATTACAGCGCCGCTAGAAGACTGACGGAGATGCGCACTATCGGTGCAGATGGCAAAGTCCAGCAGAAGGCCGACTACGAATACATCCCGGGGTACTACAGCGCTCAGCAAACCGACACCACCTATTGGCCGGACGGTAAGGTCCGCAAGGTTACCCATACCACCTACGACGAAAGTTCAAATTTTTAACGGAGAGTACATCCAGGTCTATGACGTGTCACGCAAACAGGTCGCCGGGCACAAGCTGACGCATGACCCATGGACTGGAGTGTACCGCTGTAACGAGTGGGACGTCGCAACACAAGGCTACAAACCGATCCGGTGTCCTGCAGGTGAAGAATCCGAGGCGGAGCGGAGCAGGTGAAGACGTTCACCTACGAAGAGGTAATGCAGCACTTGGAGGCCGCGCGAAAAACCGCCCGTCTGGAACAGAAGGTTGTGCAGGCGGCGACTCCGATACGACCGCCGATACCACGGTCAGCCGCGATGTCGGCCTCGTATTACCCACCCAGCTCCGGCCAGGCGAGCGCGTGTCAGGTAGCGTGGTCGAGAACCCAGAGAACCCAGGCGAATATGTTGGCATCCCACAGCTTAGCGTGGCGCGAGTGGCGGTCCCTTTCGAATCGGCCGGTGGAGCGTCACAGCTTCGAGGTTGGAATGTCGAAGTGGCTGGCGAAAAGCCACAGCGTGCCGATCGATCCATCACTTTTATCGTGCCCAGCGGTGGCACCGGGATGGAAGTCACCTTCCTACAAGCCCGTAATTCGGAGCATTCTGTTTCAAAAGTGCTGAACCTTCCGTCGTGTACAGCAAAAAAGCAGCAATTCCCCAAGTCTTACAAGGCACCAGCAGTCTGTCTGAAGCGCGAGCCCTGCCTAGTGAGCGGGCCTTTCACTGGTGACAGCAGCAAGACCTTCGCGAGCTTCGCCGACCGTCCGGCGATGGTTGTCGCTAAAACATCTGACCGCGCTTACATAGGCATTCTCGAGCTTATAGGTCCCGGGGCACAGTCACTGTTCATCGCGGAAGAGTCCAAGGCGATTGCATTGCCGGTGGTCGTTGGCGATTTCTTCGTCAAGAACAATGGACGTGAGCTGCAGTCGGGCCAAACCTTGATCGCGTTCCCAACTTTGGATGGCCACGCAGCCATACCAGATTCGAAGTGGCGGGAGGGGGTTTTCCGGCGACCAATCT
>CAZDYZ010000591.1:0-5184 GCA_964509525.1 uncultured Acidobacteriaceae bacterium | reverse complement strand
ATTCAGATCCAGCCAGACGAAGGTATGGCACTTGGTTTCGGCGCGAAAATTCCGGGTGCTCAGCTTCGGTTGGGATCGGTAGAGATGAGTTTCGAATATTCAAAGTATTTTGGCGCTGAGCCCTACACCGGCTACGAAGTGTTGCTCTACGATTGCATGATCGGCGACGCGACTCTGTTTCAGCGTGCCGACATGGTCGAGGCTGGCTGGAAAATCCTTGATCCAGTCTTGGACGTCTGGAAGGCGCTGCCTGCCCGTAATTTTCCGAATTATCCGTCCGGCACATGGGGGCCCAAGGAGTCGGACGACCTCATGGAACGCGACGGCCGCCAGTGGAGGAAGATCTTATGATACTTGCGGGTGACATCGGTGCGACTCACGCGAGGCTCGCCGCCTTTGAGACGCAGGGAAATCGCCTTCAATGTGAGGTGGAGAAGATTTATTCCAGCGGAGAGCACCAAGGTCTGGCAGAGATTGTTGCTGACTTCACCAAGACGGAGGGCATACCAGCGCAATCTGCTTGTTTTGGAGTCGCGGGCCCGGTAAGGGGAGGTCGTAGCAAGATCTCAAATCTCCCGTGGATCATCGACTCGCGGGAACTTGCCGCCCAGTTGAGGCTACGTACCGTCGGATTGATCAACGATATGGAAGCCTTCGCGTATGGGATTGATGCCCTGGAATCGAAGGACTTCGTGACCTTAAGCGAAGGATCCAGCGAAGCGGAAGGCAATACCGCCGTGATATCAGCTGGATCCGGACTGGGAGAGGCGGGCCTCTACTGGGACGGACACCGTCATCATCCTTTTGCCTGCGAAGGTGGACACGCCGAGTTTGCCCCTAAGAACGATATTGAGATCGAGCTTCTTCGATATCTGATGAAAAGATACGGAAACCAACATGTGAGTTATGAAAGGATCCTATCCGGTCCAGGCGTCAAGAACATTTACGAGTTTCTGCGCGACAGCGGGAAAGAGGAAGAGCCCGGCTGGTTGAGAGACGAGCTGGCCGGCGCTCAGGATGTCCCTGCCTTAATCTCGCAGTTAGCTCTTACGGAAAAGGCTGCAATTTGTACCCAAACCATGTCGATCTTTGTCAGTGTCTTCGGATCGGAAGCCGGGAACTGTGCTCTAAAGTTCATGTGTACGGGAGGGATTTTCGTTGCGGGTATCGCCGCAAAAATAGTACCGAAGATGAAGGAAGGAGCGTTCATGGATTCCTTCCTCAGCAAGGGTCGCATGAAGACACTACTGCAAGAAGTACCTGTGAGGATCGTTCTCAACGACGACTCCGGGTTGATAGGGGCTGCGCGATTTACGCTCATTCAAAAGGCGTTCCGGGCATAATCGGCCCTGGTTCCTGGAGTTCGGCGCTGATCTTGGGAAAAATTTCAGGGTTCGCTCCAACTGTTACATGCCATCGTGGTTTTTCGATCGCGATAAGTTGTTTGTTTTGTGTGGGTGAGTTTGGTTCAAGAAATGCAATGCCACCAAGCAGACGAAGTGGCGTAGGGTTATCCGGAATGGAATATCGGCCAGAGTTTCTTTCCGGATAACCTATTTTTTGAGTTGCCTGGGCGCTGATCAGCCTTGGTCTTTAAAAAGCCTCTCTCCATTGCAACTTCCCGTTCCTGTTTCCTCCTCTTGCTAGCTGCAGCTCACGCGTTTCGGAGTAAGCATAGAATGAATCCCAATCGTGAACAGGAAATCTTCTTAACTACCTTCTATGGTGCTTGAGGAATACAAACGGAAACGTGACTTTAAGCAGACACCCGAACCCCCGCCGAGTCTGCGTAAGGGTGCGCAGCACCGCTTCGTGGTGCAAAAGCACCGCGCCTCTCACCTGCACTACGACTTCCGCCTTGAGATGCAGGGCGTGCTGAAATCATGGGCCATCCCGAAAGGTCCGTCGCTAGATCCCGCGGACAAACGCCTAGCGATGCAGGTGGAGGACCACCCGGTTTCTTACTTCGATTTCGAGGGTATCATTCCCCCAGGCAATTACGGCGCGGGCACGGTTATGGTGTGGGATATGGGCACCTGGGTGCCACAGGGCAATGCCTCGGAGATGCTGGGCAAAGGTGACCTCAAGTTTCGCTTGAATGGCGAAAAGCTGAAAGGCGACTTTGCGCTGGTGCACATGAAGTCTCGCAGAGCAGGAAGCAAGGGGACGGAGTGGTTGCTGATCAAACATCGAGACGCCTATGTGCAGCCGGGCTATAACATCGAAGAGTATGACTATTCCGTGCTGACGAAGCGCACGATGGAGGAAATCGTGCGCGATGCTGGCTCAGCCGAGTGGCACAGTAGTCGTAAGGTTTCCGACGGCAGCGGTACGAAGAAAAACGAATGGCTCGCTGATTCAATTATCAAAGCAGACGCGAAAAAAGCTAAAGCGGCGAAAACCACCGCTCTCAAACGCTCGCTGCCCAGGGCCTCCGGCTCGGCTGCCCCCGGCGAAGTAAGAAAAAGCTTCATCCGAGGTGAAGTACGGGCTGAAGTAACAGATCCCCAGGCGGCACGGCTCGGCCGCAAAGCGCCAATGCCGCGTGTCATCCATCCCATGTTGGCCACGCTTGTGGATGGACCTTTCGACGATCAGCACTGGCTCTACGAAATAAAATGGGACGGCTACCGTGCGATCGCCTTCCTTGAGGGAGGCTCCGTACGGCTGACCTCGCGCAGCCAGAACGATCTGACCACCGCTTACCCAGAACTACATTCTATGGGCGATTGCGTCAAGGCGAGGAATGCAATTCTCGATGGTGAAATCGTCGCACTTGACGAAAAGGGCTGGCCTTCCTTCAGCCTAATGCAGCAGCGCAGCGGGCTTGCCCCAGGAGGCCGTCATATCCGGCGGACACGCGACGATATTCCCGTGGCGTATTACGTCTTCGATCTGCTCTATCTCAATGGCTACAACCTGATGCAAGCACAACTGGAGCAAAGGAAGGAACTACTCGCCTCCATTCTTGCGCAGAGCGACCTCATCCGTTACTCGGATCACCACGTCGGAAACGGCAAAGCACTGTTCGAAGCGGCGGCACAGCGCGAACTGGAAGGCATTGTTGCCAAACGCCGCGGGAGTTGCTATCTGCAGAAGCGCAGCCGCGAGTGGCTGAAGATCAAGACCGCCAGACGGCAGGAGTGCGTGATTGGGGGATACACCGATCCACGAGGCGTGCGCGAAAACTTCGGGTCAATCGTGCTGGGCCTGTATGACGACAAAGGCAGGTTGATTCACGTTGGCAGTGCTGGCAGCGGCTTCACCGAAGCATCCCATGCAGCTTTGTGGACGCGGCTGCACACGCTGGAGACAAAGCAGAACCCCTTCTTCGGCAAGATAGAAAGCACCAGGCTTGTCCACTTTGTGAAGCCCAATCTGGTAGCGGAAATTAAGTTCTCCGAATGGACACACGAAGGACAGAGTGGCGGGATGAAGATGCGCGCGCCGGTGTTTGAAGCATTACGCTTCGACAAGAAACCAACGGAGTGCCAGATCGAGCGTCCGGTCAGTGCATCAGCCGAGGTTAAGAAGGCGGAAGCGGGCGACGCAGCGTGAGAGCCTCTTGTTTTCAAGTCGGCAATGTCGAACTTTGGTATCAGGGCCTAGCGGGGCGATGAGCGACCTTCTAAAAGCGTTGTTTATCTGCACGAAAGGATTTATGTGCGATGGCGCCCTAAGGAGTGCTCATCTTGTCCTATGCTGGCACAAGTCTTTTCGGCAAGTTAAACTCCTTTCAAGGGGGCTTCCATCGCGCCGCAGGGGGTGCTGGCAAAGGAAAGATCTCATAATGGTGCATTTCACGGCAGTACAGCTGGCGATTCCCCCGGGAATCGTGGCAGAAGACATTGGCAGCTGAGTTTCTTAGAAATGGAGGTCGTTTTAACAACCATGTTCCTTGGCCAAGGCCGCTCTACCTAATATCTTTCATCGGGACGACGGAACCGTAATCGTGACCATTGTCGTCCACAGCACGGGCGACAATCGCGTCGAAGGCATCGCGCAGCTCTGGGTATTTCGTTAACATCGCTTTGGTCACAGCTAGATTGTCCTGGAACGCCAAGGCGGAGTCTGCTGCATCCGGAGTTACGTAACGGACGCGCAGGTCGAGGTGATCGCCCACTGGTAGCGGCGTTATCTCCGCAACCTTGAAGACGCGGCTGCCGGCGGTCAGGTTCGTTGGAGCGCCACTGCTCGGTAGGTCATTTGGACGTGAGAGCTGCATTTCGTCCGAGATCTTGTCGAGCTGCGGCGTGCTCATGAAGCTCACCGGCGCCATCAAGTCCCACGCTGTCAGGTAATAAAACCATGCGTTATAGAGCTGCCCTTTCGCCTTGAATTCTCGTGCCTTGGTGAGATACCACTGGCCTTCTTGGCTGCCGATCGAATCCAAGTGCGGGTAATATCCAGCCAGTTTCCAGGTACCCGCAATTTCCTGCATAATCAGAGTCAGCGTTACTGAATCTTTGCCATTGACCCTTTGCATGACGATGGCATAGCTCCCTGGCGGCAAATTCGGAATGAAGAAGCCTATGCGATCGGGCGAATTGTAGATGCCACAATAAAAGTCAGCGCGTGGCAAAGTAGCCTTGGCTTGCGAGGCATCTAGCAAATAGGTTCCAGTAATCGTCGGCTGCCCTGCGCCAAGAGACTCCTTGTTGGTGACCACCGCTTGCTCGATGCTGCTAAAATCTGCGGCAATTGCCGCAATGGCATGGGCTTTCAGTCCAGCAACGTCGCCGTGCACTGACATATCGAGATATTGGCGGGCCGCACTTTCAATGGCATTCCTGGTCACAGCATCAAGATCCGGGCCGTTGAAGCAACTTTGACCTGACGCAGTGGGAGTGATGGCTAGCAAGGCTGCAAACGAAATCGAAACAAGGCAGGGGCAGATTCGATTCATATCGGTAAGAACGTCGCCCTCTAACCAGGCAGGTCCTGGTGCTGGGAGCAGGATACTTGCTTTCTAATCAATCATTCCCCTTCCTAACCTAGGGGTTCGGCCGCAAGGTGCATAAACGCAACAGCAACAGAAAGGGCTTCATAGGGTTTACAATACGCGCAGGCGTTACGCCGAGACCAAATTGGCATCTGTCTGCCCAACTGTTTATGGTACGCCTCAGGCAAAAATCGGGATGGACGTTGTTGCTGGTAACCGGACTTTGCCTCACCGGGCAGAAA
>CAZDYZ010000590.1:0-6735 GCA_964509525.1 uncultured Acidobacteriaceae bacterium | reverse complement strand
AGCAAAACCGTCGAACGGCTGGGAGCAACCTGCGCCACCAGGTCGAAGATGCGCAGCATCTGCTCGCTCTTGCCGATGATGTGTTCGAAATTGTAGCGCTGCTTGAGCGCGCGCTTCAGTTGGATGACCTCTTCTTCCGCGCGCCGCCGCCCGACCGCCGTCCGAACGTCGGCCAGTAGCTTCTCGTTATCCCACGGCTTCTGGATGAAGTTGGTGGCGCCAGCCTGCATGGCCTTCACAGCATTTTCCACGGTGCCGTAGGCCGTGATCATAATGACAGGCAGTTCAGAGTCTCGCTCTCGAATATCGCGCAGGATATCAATCCCGTTGCGCTCTGGCAGCGCGAAGTCCAACAGCACCAGATCGAAAGGACGCTCGGCTAGTCGCGCCAACCCTTCCTGACCATCGCCCGCCAATTCCACCTGGTAGCCTTCCAACTCCAGCAAAGCCTGTAACGACTCGCGAATCGCGGCCTCGTCATCGATGATCAGGACCCACCCGGGCGAAGTTAGTTCTTCCCTCCCGGACACGACGCGGCTCAACACTGTTTCAGGCATTGACCGCCTTTCTCACCATGGGGAATTCCATAGTGAATGTCGTGCCCTGGTCGGGAACGCTGTCCACGTGGATTTTGCCGGCATGTTCCTGAATGATGCCGTAGGTCACTGAAAGGCCTAACCCGGTGCCGCTACTGTGGCCGGTTATTGCCTGCGGCTTGTTCTTAGTGGTGAAGAATGGATCGTAGATGCGACGGATGTGTTCCTGGGCGATGCCCGTGCCCGTGTCGGAGACTACTACCTGTACGTTATGGCCGTCGTTGGTGCTGATCATCAGCGTACCGCCGGAGGGCATGGCGTCTTTGGCATTGAGGAACAGGTTGAGAAAAACTTGCTGGAGCTTGCCGGTGTTGCCATAGATCGGTGGCAACTTCGGCATCAGCTCTTGCTGAATCTTGATGCGCGCGGTCTTGAACTGGTGATCGAGCAGCGTTAACGTGTCCTGAATGACACGGTTCAAATCAACGAGCATGAACTCCGAACTCGAGGTACGCGAGAAGTTCAATAAACTGTTGACAATCTCCGAGGCACGAAAAGTCTGGCGCGTGATTTTCTCCAGCAGCGCCGATTGTTTGGCATCGCCCTGCACCTGCTTGGCCAGCATCTGCGCGTAGCTGGAAATGACGGCCAGCGGAGTGTTCACCTCATGGGCAACGCCTGCCGCCAGTAAACCCACCGACGACAGTTTCTCCGCCTGCGAGAGCTGCGACTCCAACTCAATGCGCTCGGTGATGTCATCCACAATGATCAACCGGCCGATGACGCTGAAGTCTTTGGTTACCAAGGGCGCGATGGCGATGTTGGTCACTCGCGTTTCGCCAGCCGTGGTCCCGAGACGGAATTTGTACAGGTTATGTATTCCCGGGGTCTGACGTACGCGGTAATACTCTTCCAGGAATGCGGGGGGCAGCACCGCAGGCAGCGAACGTCCGAGCGCCTCCAATCGTGGCAAGGCAAACATTACTTCCATCTGCGAATTCCACGATTCGATGCGGTCTTCCAAATCCACCGCCAGCACGCCTACGCTGATGGACTCGACAATATTCTCACTGAATTCCTTCAGTCGCTCGTATTGCCCGGCCTTCTGCTCGAGTGACTTGTACAAGCGTGCGTTTTGCACGGCGATGCCGATGTAGCCCGCCAGCGTCTCCAGCAACTGCACGTCTTCGCTGGAAAGGAAGTCTCCTTGCGCCGTCTTGCCCAAGCCCAGTACGGCGATCATGCGGTTCATCACGGTGCAGGGAATGTAGTAGTTTAAGTCCAGCCGGCGGATCGCCTCCCGCGCAGACGGCGTCTCGCGCACCGCGTGATGAGTGTTGTCGAAGAATAAATGGCCCGCCTCCCATTCCGTCCGCTGCACGTGCAGGAAGTCAAAATTCAGCCCGCTGGTGTTGGCAATACCATACGACTTCGCCAGCGAGAACTGTTCCGGGTTCTCGGGATTCGACAAGAAGATCGCCAACCGGTCTACCAGCAACGTGCGCGACAGACGATCCACAATGGAAGTGAGCATCTTGTCGAGATCTGTTTCCGAGTTCAAGTCACGTCCAAACTCGATGAGGGTCTTCCTGTAGTCGTACCGTTTGCGATAGAAGAATTTGTCCAGATAGTCTTGTACCCAGTTCTTGAACGGATCGAACAGTAGCGCGGTAACTGCAATAGCCACGATCAGTCCGATCGGCCCGGCACTAGGGAAGTTCTGGTGGAACAGTTCCGATGCAACGCCGACCGCTGAGAAATAGGCAGCTGTGATCGCGCCGGCTGCGATGGTATAGGCCATGCCCCGCTTGAAGATCAGGTCCACGTCCATCAAGCGATAGCGGAAGATGGCGTATCCGAACGTGAGCGGCAGAAATACCAATGACAAGACCGAAACTTTCATCGTCAGGGTCGGCAGGCTGCCCGACAGATACGGCACCACGTAGAACAGGGTGAAGGGTGCAACCGCGAGGATGGTTCCGCGTGTCACCCACTTCATCTGCTGGCGTAGGATGGCTGACTCGGCGTGGCGATAGCTGTACCAAAGTACAAATGCCGACAGCACGAAGTAGGCGGCGAGATACGACATCGAAATCCGGTCCAGACTCCAGCGAAGCTGTTCGCTAGGCTGAAACAAAGACACGGCGCAGATTTGTGCTGCCAGAAGCAATAGGCACGGGACATATACCGCAGGAATCAGCCACCGACGCCGCCTCACTAGCCGGTTACGCTCAGGAAAGGTCAGCGAGAAATGCAGAAACAGCGCTGGCTGGAGCAGCCACGCCACTACATTCGCCCAGTAAACAATCCAGTCAAAATCATTCAACTTGCCGATGTAGTGGAAGGAATAGAAGATGAACGACACCAGGCAAAAGACATAGAAATGCGTGCTTCGGGGAGCAGTCCAGCGTCGCAGCAGAACGTAGATTCCGATGCCAAGGTAGACCAGGGCAATAAGCCGCAAGCCGTTGTACAGAGTGCGATCTGAGGGAGCCAGGATCAGCGGAGCTTCTAACGATACGCCGTGGCGCACCAAGGAATAGGTCGCCTTCGACCACACTCCTACGCGATAGAGCTGGCGGTACAAGCCACCGACGTTGACAATGTCATGGTGGTCCACAGCGACCAGGTGGTCACCGGTCTTGATGCCCGCCTTCTGGCCCGGGCCATCTACATCAACCCGCTCGGCTCTCAGACGACCAGCGTCCTCCACCCACCACACGCCGTCGTAAGGCGCTACAAATTCGCGTTCTTTCTGGAAATTGATCCACGCAAAGACAATTGCCGCCACGCTTAACAGCGCCAAGAAGACGGCAAAAAAGCGCGTTTGTAGATCTCTAGCCATCGCAGCAAGTGGCTGATGGACTCTAATCACAGGTGCGTTTGCACCCACGTGCCCCCCAAGTCTATGCAACTTAGATGCCACAGCGACAGCCATCCACAGTTTGCTAAACCGTGACTTATGAATAATTTCCATGATTATAAACCACGAATATGAGACAACTTACAATTTTTGGGATTTTTGTTGTGAAATTCCAAATAGCTCTCGGCCACCACGATACGTGTACCTTCGTGCCATCTAACTCTACTGAAACTCATAGCCTTAACCCATGACTGCTCGTTACACTCGGAAATTCGTGCGGCACGAGTTTCAAGTTCCTTCTCTTGTGGGTGGTCAATGTTATCGACGTCGCAACCCAGAGCATGCTGAATTGTTGCTAGAGAATGTGATAACGGGAGATGAGATGATGGGCCTTTGCTCAGGGTTCCCAAGAAACCGGAGAATTGAACCTGCAGCACAGCTATGAACTCTGGAAATCTCACTGGTGCTGCGCTAAGTGTCGGCGCCGCCGCCGTTTGGGGAGGTGGCGACTTCGCCGGCGGTATTGCCAGCAAGCGAACCAATGTGTTTCGCGTCGTGGCTGGCGCACACGCCTGCGGTTTGGTCTTGATGCTGCTGCTAGCGTGGCTCACCCACGAGTCGGTTCCGCCATTCTCCTCGTTGGAGTGGGGTGTGGCTGCTGGCGTTTCCGGTGCCTTCGGGATTGCGGCTCTTTACAAAGGACTCGCCATTGGAACCATGGGGACGGTTGCACCGGTCGCCTCGGTGGTCACGGCAATCCTGCCTGTGCTGGTCGGTATGCGAACCGAAGGCATGCCAGACTGGATTCAAAGGGCAGGGTTCGCGTTGGCGCTGGTAAGCATTTGGCTTGTGGCCCGGTCCGGCGAAACTGATTCACGTCGCGGCCTTGGGCTTGCGGTGTTGGCTGGTGTGATGTTTGGGCTATTCCTCGTGGCGGGAAAGCAGGCTGGGCATCATGGGGTTTTTTGGCCGCTGGTAGCAGCCCGGACTTCTTCCACGCTGCTCATGCTAGTCATCGTCGCATTTTTGCGGCACGAAAACCGGCCATGGCGCGTTGCGCTGTCGCCGATCTTGCTATGCGGATGGCTTGATTCCAGCGCCAACGCGCTGTTTATCGCTGCCACCCGCCACGGGCGCCTCGATGTCGCCGCCGTGCTGTCGTCGCTTTATCCAGCAAGCACGGTTATACTGGCGCGACTTTTGCTGAAGGAGCGCCTTTCCGCAGCGCAGAACGTGGGCATCCTCGGCGCCCTGCTCTCTGTAGCCCTAATCTCGACGCCTTAGAGATCCCCAACCGAGTTGCCAGGTCCCAGGCCCTGCTTTCGCAAGCCGCAGCCGTGGTTAAGTTGCACGGACGGCGCTGGTCCACCGCCAGTCCCAAGTGCGTCGTCAATGCGGAAGGAAGCTCTCCCCCGTTCAACGGATGTTCACATCACTATGTTGAAAGCACAGGCGGCGAACTCCCCGGCTCTGCACTCAGGCCCCTTGGCCTTAGCTTCCCGCCTCCATCCAGGCAAATCGGAAAATCGCCAACGGATCCTCGGCATACTTGACTTTCAAATCAAGGTACCCCTCCGCGACCACCCAATAATAGGTCTTAAGGGTAGAGATCATCACATCAATCGCATCATCCAAGGCCCGGTGCGTGGATGACAGCGCCGAGGTTGTTCTCTCATGAGGCGAAAAATGTGGGGCCTGTATGGCTTTGAGGTTGGCAGCTGCACGTTCCAGAGCCGCGCAGTCGTTCGCGAACTCCCGATCTCCCACCTTATCGTGCAGCAGCTGTGGATATTCCCCGATCTGAGCCAGCACACGCCGCAACGAGAGGCCGTTGTGTTCCATGTCCAACAACCTGAGCACGCACATCGCTGTGGCATCGGTGTAGGTGCTTCGGACCATGTCGATGAAGGGGTTGCGAGAGTCTTGCAATCGGGAATTCAGCAGGATGACGTCGGTCTCCAGCATTCGATATACATCGCGGTCCGTTGCCAGACTGACGACCTGTTTGCCAATCTCGCGCAGTTCAACCTTGGCGCGCTCGCAAAACTGCTTTTCGCTTAACATGCGATGACTGTAGCTTAACTGCGGCCTTACGTCCATGCGGCCGGTCACGCCACAGTCGTTGGTGTAACGGCTTGCGACAACTGCCAGACGGGGCCACGCACCATGGCGTTGGCATGTCCACCAAGACGCTTATGCTAGGCCTGCAACCGGATGTCTGTCTGGTGGCGGAAACAGTTGCCCGCGGTTTCGGCATCGGATTAACGTGATCAAGGTGGTTGGCTGCGCTGATGGCCCGACTATCCTGTTCGTCCCACCGCGTGGGAGTGTCATAGTACGGGCCTGTTCGCGATACAATGAGCTATTCTGTGAGGCGTTATCGTGTCTACCTACCCAGAGATCGTTGAACGTGAGCAAAAATACCTGCTAAACACCTACGCCCGTTATCCGCTCGCTATCGCAAGCGGCAAAGGCATTTACGTCTATGACGTCGAGGGCACGCGCTACCTCGATTTCCTTTCTGGTCTGGGCGTCAACGCGCTTGGCCACGCGCACCCTCGCATTGTGAAGGCCATCCGCGAGCAGGCGACCAAGGCTATCCACATTTCGAACCTCTACTACAACGAGTATCAGGGACTGCTGGCGGAGAAGCTTTGCACGAAGTCGGGGCTGGATCGCGCGTTCTTCACCAACAGCGGTACCGAGGCGATCGAAGGCGCCCTGAAGCTGGTGCGTGCTGCTGGCCACGCCAATGGCGGCCCGGATAAGTGCATCATTGTGGCTTTAGAGAACTCCTTTCACGGACGCACCATGGGCGCGCTCGCGCTCACCGGCCAGCCGAAGTACCGCAGGGACTTCGATCCCATGCTCGCTGGCGTGTGTTTTGTGCCGCGCAACGACGTGGAAGCTCTGCGCCGCGCGATGACGAATGCTGTCTGCGCTATCATCCTTGAGCCGATCCAGGGCGAAGGCGGCATTCAGGAGACTTCGAACGAATTCCTGCGCGCTTGCCGCCAAGCCGCCGATCAGCACCAAGCAGCCCTCATCTTCGATGAAATCCAATGCGGCATGGGGCGCACCGGCCAGTTGTTTGCCTTCCAGCACTTCGGTGTTATGCCCGACGTGGTCTGTATCGCCAAGCCCATGGCTGCCGGGCTGCCCATGGGGGCATTTCTGGCGAAGGAGGAATTCGCCCGGCACATCTCTCCGGGCAAACACGGCACGACCTTCGGCGGAGGGCCTCTTATCTGTCGGGTTGCGCTGGAATATCTGACGATTCTGGAAGACGAGAATCTGCTGGAGCAAGTACGACGGGTGGGCGCCTACTTCGCGCAA
>CAZDYZ010000589.1:0-3198 GCA_964509525.1 uncultured Acidobacteriaceae bacterium | reverse complement strand
CCGCCGAAGAGCTCGGTCCAAAGTTTCCGGCACTTTGCGGATGGTATATTGCATGCATGTATTGTAGGCATTGCAGGCAAATAATGCAAGCACGTGTTTTTCCAATGCGAATAGACGTGGGCATGTTGATCTGCCCCTTGGTATGCACACGTCTGCACCTACTCAGGCGAACCAAGACACAATCAGCACTAGCGGTACTGCGATCTCCACGGCCCATCATCATTATTATTGTTGTTATTCCCTCTCCTTAAACGAAAAATCCGTCTGCCTCCTAGTAGCATCGGGCCACCGCTGCGGAGTGGTCGTAAGAGTCTGAAACTCGGTCTTAAAATCACACATAACAATGTGGGCAGGTTGGAACGGGTGCAATAGCGTATGCGATATCACTTCTGGCAAAATACTAGGCCAAACCAATAGCATCACGCATGCACTTCGACGGGCGATGGCTTTCATGTTTCGGTACCGGTTTGTCGACTTCGGCACAGTTTTCGCCGGCAACGATGGAACTCGCGGAGCGGATCAGGGCTCCGAGAGCCCAGGAACTCTATTCAGCAACGAACTGGTCACCGATGTCGGCGGCACTTGCTGCAATGGCAACGAGCCGCTGGCCATCATTGATCACCACTTTACCCGCGAGCATCAGTTTCCTGCCGCTTCTGCCGCTGTTCTGCATAAGGCGAAGCTAATTCGCGACCGCTTTGCCGGGCAGAGCGGCGTCTTCTGGTTGGTTACGCACAAGCAGCCCGACTTTGACGCCTTCTGCTCCATGTATCTGGCCCGCTGGATTCTTGAGGAACCTGCCGCAATCATTGATTGGCAGGATTGCGGCCTCGCGCCGGACGGCTGGTCAGATTCCGGAGAGCGGCGAAAGATCAACTGGTACGAGCCCGATCTGCACAATGTTTCGGATGAGCAGCGTTGGCCGCTGTTGATGGCCAGCTATGCCGCAATTGTGGACAACAGCCGGCAGTTTTCCTGTCCGCGCAATCGCGCGTTGCATTCCATCCTGTATGCCGCGCTCAAGCGGGGCCGAAATTACCTCAGCGAGACCAGCGGGGCTAAGGACCTTTTCGACGCGATCAAGCTCGCCATTCGCGATAAGAAGCGTAACCCGATTTACGACTCCCTGTTCGAGGATGTGACTGAGTTTGCGCCAGAGCTGGCGATGCTGGATCGCGAACTCGAGGCCTACGTTCGCGATGTCCGCCGAGCACGAAAGTCGATCGTCTATTTGCAGCACTGCAAGGAATCGTTCCCGGCCTGCTTTCAAAAGCTCACGGAGCGCCCGCTCTTTGCCGGGGCCGACGCCCTCACGCCTAACGTTGAGCACTTCGTCTTCAGTCATCAGCGAGTTCCGACTGATGGCATCTATCTTCGCGATCCGGAATGCCTGCTGTTCAAGGAATGGGCACGACTCGACTTGGAGCACTCATCGTTGGGCAGAGGTTTTGAATTCACCGCCGTGGCGTATTCGAATGGCCGCCCGGAAGGGAGCAGCAACCAGACCGACTACTTCTTTGCCATCGACCCTGAGCGCGCGAATGGACGGCACCTGTACGGTGTGTGGGCCCGGTTGCAAAGCTACGAGGTGCTTGCTTGCCGCGAGGGTGGGCAAGCGTCCGACACTGCGGCGCGGCGCGGCTTCGAAAAACGTGCCGGCACGCTGGCTAAATTCTTCGGCGATCCGTGGTTTGATGGACAGAATTATTTCTTTACGATCGTCGCCACTCCCAATCACGGCACGGTGATTGCACCGCCGGGAGTCGAGCCCGGCCTGCGGGACGACCGCGTCGCTGAGTTGGTAAGAAGCGAGCTGGAGGATTCGGTCTACCAGGCCAGTTCCGGGGAGTTGGATCCGCGAGTTCGAGTTATCGATCTTTCCCCGACCAGACGCGAGGCCGATGCTCCTGCCCGCGAATTCCCGGTTTCACAACTGCATCGGATCGATGCGCCTGCAGAACCTCGTTTTCGCTTTGCACAGATACGGCTATGCGATGACGTGCCGATTTCTCCAGTCGGACCGCGCAACGGTCTGTCGCGCCAGATCGGCGAGACGTTGTGGCAGGTTCTGTATCCGGATTTACAGGGCGCAACGCCGCCGGAGTTTACGCAACGCCATCTCGTGGTCGCGCCGCGCTGTGTTGGCGTATGGGGCGATCGCGGCATTGCCATCGCGTATAAGCCCAGCGAGAGCACTTCGCGAGATGAGAATCACGGCGGTAGCGAGCAGGACTTCATGAACATCATCGCGCTGGCGCGCGAGATTGACCGATTGATCGCCGATAGCAAGAAGCTCTCCGCATCTCCCTCGAGCAGTCCAGCAATGCAGACGCCTGCAGAGAATGCGCACGAGGCGGCCGATCCCAATCTCGGGGACGAGATCGCCGCTCGCGGCGAGGTCTTGGCCCGCAAGGCGGCGCAGATCAAGCACAACCTCACCTTGCCTCACAGCGAGCTGTTCCGGCGCTTCTACGAAGCAACCGGCATTGATGAACTGCTCTCCAATCTTCGCGACCTGAACCAAACCGCAGCGGAATACATTCGCCGCGAAAGAATGGCAGAGCAGGCCCGCAAACTGGGCGAAAACACGGAAACCGTTGCCGAGGTCCAGAGCAAGCTGGAGTGGGTTGAGATCTTCATTGTGGGTGTGTATGCGGCCGAGGTGCTCGACATCTTTACCAGGCACGGTGGCGAGGAAACGAGCGGAGCCGCAAGGCTGCCCTTGCTGATTGCCTTCACCATCGTGATGGCTTTGACAACGATTATTTTGCGTCCCTGGGAGAAGAAGACCCCCAAAAGAGAAGGATTGTTGCCGCGGCCCGCTTGGCTTCTGATTATCGTGTTTGGTGTGTGTGCTCTGGGCATTGCGTGGATGCTTCGGCATACGTAATGCCGACCTTGATTGGAGGTTCGCAGTTTGGCAACGACTCCGGCTTCAGGAGTAACCGAATTCGACCCCAACATCCTTCTCTCACGATATCCCCTGCCCATCGCACGCACCTTCGAATCCAAGCTGCAGCAGCCGCGGAGTCCCCTGCATCGGCTCTACGGGTTAATTGACGTCTTCGAAGTCGGGCTCAAATATTGCTCCATCGTCGCCATTCAGGATTATGTGCAACTCGCGCAAAATGATGCGTCGGGTCCGTTGCATCATGCTCTGTCTTGTCGAGAGACAGAGGTTTTGCAGATGATTGCTGC
>CAZDYZ010000588.1:0-5849 GCA_964509525.1 uncultured Acidobacteriaceae bacterium | reverse complement strand
TGCCGGTTCAGATAAGTACCGTTAGTGGAGTCCAGGTCAGTCAGGAAAAATTTGCCGTCCTGAGAGCGCAGACTTGCGTGCTTGCCAGAAACCGTCGGATTAGAGATCACTATGTTGCACGTAGGGTCCGATCCCATCAAGTTTTGCCCGTCGCGAACGTGAAAGTCCCTTCCCTTACCATTACCGTCGAGTACTACCACCCAACCCATTAATGGCGCTTTATGCAAGTCAGCCATCACTACCGTCTTGCGTGGAACCGGCACCGAAAGCGGTGCGGTGACCGCCGCACTTGTCGACGTAGTGGTGGAATCAATTCTGGTCTTTTTAAGGTCTCCCAAGCTGGGGATAAATCCGGTTTTCTGGCAGTAGGGGCACATATCCCAAGAGTCTTCCATCTGATGTCCGTTGGCACAGAACTTAGCCACGATATCCCCCCAATCCTTCGTGCTTTTGCTAGACGCTGTAATAAGTGAACGTTGCCGCAGATTTGCCGATCAAGATTCGATCTCCATTCTTCAGGGGCACCTTGCTGACCCTTGGAGAATCCAAGGAGTTCACGAAAACTCCATTGGTCGATCCACGATCAATTAACATCACACTACCATCCAAAGGTACAACCCATGCATGTTCCTTGGAAACCGCATCGTCAGGCAGCACGATCTGGCACTTAGACGAATCACGACCAATCAACAATCCCTGCTTGGGTATCGGGAATCGATGTCCAGAAAGAGCTCCGGAGACACAATGCAAACTTCCGTAGCTCTGCCCTACACCGGCTGGTTGTGAAGATGGCGATAACTGGGGCGGAGCTATAGGGGCGCCCACTGTTGCTGCTTTGGCGACGGGAGCGTGTGCCAGTTGGACCTTTCGCCGGCTCATGACAAACCAGCCGACAGCAAGCAGAGCTACGGCCGCCGCGATCCACAACACTGTGAGCCAGTTCTGACTAGCAGCGCCGGCCGGGATACGATCGATATATTCCTGTACGAACGGGAACCCAGCACTCTCCTCTTTAATCTGCAACAACTGACTTCTCGCCTTACTGTAGTCTCCGGCTTCAAATGAAGCCAACGCCAGCCGATATTGGGCAGAAAGCTCGCTATCGCGAGGTTTTATGTTCAGCTCCTGGATGAACTGGTTAGCAACCGACATTGGGACCAGGTAATTTATACCTTGAACGTCTCCCCCGGACGCTCCAAATGTTGCTATACCAATGACTTCACCCCGCTCATTGAATGCGGGACCGCCGCTGTTCCCATGGTTGATAGCGGCATCGGTCTGGATGGCTTTCCACCCTCCGGGCATTGGTGCGGCACGGCTGAATCGGCCCGCCGTTAGCGAAGCTTCGGTTCCACTTTCTTCATGGGCACCGCCGACCTCGGCGGCTGCTGGGAAACCCATCACATAAATCTGGTCGCCCTGCGACAGTGTGCTATCGTCACCGACCGGAACTGTGGGAAGATTGTTTTGTTCGACCTTTAGAATTGCAACATCCTTTCCGGGGGTTGATTCGCCCTGTTTCCTAACATCACACTCCAACTCTTTCACCGTGGTGGTAACTCCGTTGAAAACTGGGATACTGGCGGTCACTCTTAGCGGCTTAGCATCACTTTCGAGGACCCTGATACCACCATCATGGTCATATCCTCGAAAGAAATATTCGCGGAAGGCTTGCACTAACTCTGCCCTCAACGGATCGCCCTCTGGAAGCTCGACCTTGGCGGCCAAACTCCGGATTAAGGCGTCGGATCGTTGCTTCACCACCGAATTGGCAACGTAATAAATAAGAGCGTCCGCATCCATGCTTACCACGTGCTCGTTGGTAACGATGTATCCATCGGGCGTGATGATAAAGCCGGAGCCCTGACCTTTAATTTCGCGGCGCTCAAGGACACCGTCGGTTGATCTCGTCAGATAAGTGTCGGGGTGCTTCGCGATCTCCTGCAGTCTGGCTCTGTTTTCCTCATGAGGAGCGATAAGCCCTGCCCTCGCCTGGCGACGAATGCTTCTCTCGAGCTCCTCAGCATTCTTGATCACAGGGTTCCAGACTCCGAGTCGCGCTTGCCAAACGGCATTAATCATGATCACGCCGGGTTTGTTTCGCTCGGTGATCTCATGACCGCTCAGTGTCTTGGGGGTATCGGCGTAGCAACTTGCGCATATTAGGGCCGCAACTAACAGAATCAACAGCGAGGGGGCGAGCCGATCGCCTAGTGATGCCGTTTGCTGATCGGAGTTGCAGGGACGAGAACCTTGTTTGGCCTTTGCCATAAACATTACTCCCGTTACGCGATGGAGCAACCCGTTCTAGCCGCAAAAGGCCTGGATCGCCCCGCCTGCGCACCGCTTGGAAGTCGGAAGGTTTTACGATTACACTTGGTGACCAGGTTTTCGGCCAGTAAAGCGCGTCAGATTATACATCAGGTTTTTCTTCTTACGATCACAATCCATCGCCGCAATGCCGAAAAGCAGCAAACAACAATAGGCTCAAGCATCCTCATGATTCGGAACGGCGCCGTTGGGCTATGCTTCCCATCTCTGCCAGCACAAATATGCTAGTTACTACATAGTACTAAGATTCAGAATGCCGAAGCTCGCTTAGGGTCTGTAGCGAAAGCAAGTCAATACGCTAAGGCTCTAAGGTTCTAGCAGAAGCAGGTTCGGGGTTTTACTTGTAATTTGAGCACGGATGCAAGATTACGCTAAAGAATCAGCAGGAGTGAGCAGCAAGTTTGGCTGAGGTCGAGTTTTTTTCGGAGCCTATGGGAGCCTGCAGCTCGGAAGGGGAAAATGGAGTCTACTTGAGGACTGGGTTTTGGACTTCGGACCGTTTCTTCATCGCCGCAATGGTAGCCTCGGATACCCCGCTACTCCGCAAGCTCTCTATTCCGGCAAAGCTGAGGTCGAAGTTAACTGAGGAAGCGTGTTCGATCTGCGAGATTGCTATTTTTTCTCCCCCTCCTGATTTCACGATGCGGATAACATCCCGATTGGTAAGCGGGGCGGTCCCGCCGTGGGCCATCCATCCGGAAAGCTCGGACGAAGATGAACTGCCGTTCCCTGCTTCCTTATCTTCAGAAGCGTTCTCCGGTTGGGAAGTCGCATGCGATGATATTTCCCTTGTTCCCATATCCCCATCCTTGAGGATTGGCGGGGACGAGCGCGGCTGGATAACCTGAACCATAAGCATAATTTGTGCCGCGTCGTGATCTGAAAGAACCTTCTCACCTTCCGGCACTTTGATGGAAGCTATACCCAAGGGTTCACTTCCTGCACCGGAGTTGCTAGAACCTTGCGCACGGTCCAACGCGACTAATTTGACAACCACGTCCATCGGTCTGCTACGGGCATAAATCACGTTGACCATCTGCCCGGGTTTGGCCGAATGATCCAACTGCGCCGTCTGATTTATGGCGAAAGTGATCCGTTGCGGCCTCTCTGAGCCGCCCACATCGAGCGTGACTTGAGCGTTGGATAGTTGCACCAGCTTTCCGGACCGGACCAGCAATTTGACTGTAGAATCGCCTGCTGCCGATTCCGCCATGGAGAAAAGGGCTGCTGATAACAGCAGCGCCGCAGCACGAATCCCATAGTTCTGAATTGGCATCGCGGTTTCCCCTTTCCGCCTTCAGGGCTTTTTCTTTATCAGCTTGACGCCCCTGCTGTTTCTTCCACGAGCCGCTTATGGACCTGGAAGTATCGCGGGCGGATGTCCGTTGTGCACGAGTGTAATATCCGCCACTTTCTAAAGAGTTGGCCTGACGTCAATCCAAACTGTTGCTGTCATCCAATGTCCAAACTCTTGTTACGCAAGGCTCAGATAGAATGGACCGCGTTCTGAGCAATCGATATATCCTTCGAGGGATAGTGGATGCACATTGTCTGTGCCGTTTAGATAACTTTCCCACAGTCCGGGGCCGTCTGCTCCAACTTCTCACCGATCAGCGCGTTGGAAAATCACGCATGCGATTTGTGCACGCTCTTGATTCCCCAGTACTCGGTAGCCATCTCGTAAGCGATGTGCAAGAAATATAGCTCCACCGGCAATAGAAAGTCTAGGTATTGATTGGAGGTTACTAGGAAGACATAGGCAATTGCCGGAGGAATCAATGCTGCCGCAGCCAGCACCACAAGCTTCTGCCAGCCCATGGCGATTTCGAAAGTCACATAGATCACCAACCCAACCAGTAAATCGAAGAGGATACCGACCCAAGTAGGTACTTCGGTGGCAAATTGCCGCTGCATGAGCGCTGCTACGTAGTTGGCATGAAACGCCACGCCCGAGATGATGCCCACCGGGCTAAGGTGAGCGTCCACCCGGCGGCCGTATCCCTGGAGGTCTCGCCAATTTCCACCGATCAGCAGAATCTTCCCCCAGCAAGCTCGCTTGGCATCGTCGTTGCCATTTGCCAGCGCCATGGCTGACACCGTGCCAAATTTGTCCTCATTGATAAAGCTTCCAAAGATTGCTCTATCCTTGAAAGCGTCACCATCATACTCGGCAGGTGAGCCTTCGGCTGCTTTGGCCAATGCCAATGCGAAGGAATCGTATTCCATATTCTTACCTGAGACAGGGTCGAGTAACTGCTCTGACAGAGCAATCTCGCGTTTGTCATCGGGTGCGTTGATATACCCGAACCAGACACAGCCTGGATACGGGTTGTGATTCTGAGCCACAAAGCCATGCGACTGCACAGGCAATTCGGGACACCTTCCATCCTTCTGCAATGGCAGTTCCTCATCTGTGAAGATATTAGGAAGACGGACGTTCCGTTTCTGATTGTCTGTCACTTCCACGCGGTAAGTGGTGGTCAGCACTACAGGGACACCATTTCTGGAGGCAAAGTAAAGGGCTTCCTTAAGTTTGGCGTTGTCAGAGGCACGCTCTTCCGCGTCTGTACCTGGCGGGAAGCTGCGCGGCGCTAGTAGTTCCACGTCAAGCCCGATGGCCAGGGCCTTGGTTGTCGGTTGCGATGCGTTATATAGCAGCTTAGCCAGAAATCCGCGATTCGTCGGCAGATCTCCGTAGAGGTTAGTCCAATGCACATCATCGTCTATGTAGACGATGCGGATGGGACCAGGTTCCATTTTGATCGGCCGGAGTGAGGTTAGAAACTGGTAGAACCGCAGTTGAATGTTCAGGTTGACCTGCCGGATTTCAGCCAGTGTTTCCCAAAACGGCCCTTCCTTCTGCGTCCACTGTGCAAGTACCTTTGATTCGATGGAAAGATTCCACAATGCGACCAAGACAAAGACGCTCAGCACCGAGGGTTTGAGAAGTACCTCGCGGAGCCGCTTGGCCGTAAGTTTTCTCTTGGCGTTGCCTTGGTGACTCCTCCGGTCCGATCTCCGCCGGAATGGTTGAGGATGACTCAATTCTAGCTCCCCAATAGATTTTGCTCCGCACCGATTGTCGCAAAACTCGGCATCCAACGAACAGCCATTTTATCGGGCATGCACGATGCATCAAGAAGGGGGCATTCGCCAGCATCGATAGATCACTGCTGTCGTTCATTTCATGGGGCACGAAATGCACGAGCGTTTTGAATCCAGGTCGCGGTGTCCTCCTCCCATCGCCTACCGTTCCTGTAATTCAGAATAACGAAGCCTGATGCTCAGATGATGAACGGGTAGCACTAGCCTAGTTCTGTTGCAACTCAGGTCCCTCCTGCATTCTTCAGGGTGATGGCGATCCCTCGCTCCGTGCCTGGAAAGGGTGAGGGCGATTCTGTGTTCTGGCGTGTAGGTCCAGAAAGTAAGGACTCTTGTCCATCATGATCTCCCTCAGTCGTGGTTGGCGGTCCGTAGAGCCGGGAAGTCCTGTAGTCTACGGGTGTGGTGGTGTTCCG
>CAZDYZ010000587.1:0-3757 GCA_964509525.1 uncultured Acidobacteriaceae bacterium | reverse complement strand
GGCCCCATCTTCTTCGACGCCGCCCCCGCCTTCATGCGCACCGCCCTCGTCTTCTTTGTCGGGGCCGGTGAAGAACAGAGCCATTTCAGCCGGATTTAGCCGGAGCCAGTGAGCCAACCAGAGAGAGCCCCTGTTGGCGGGGAGGCGGTAAGCACTCTACAGTAGTTTCTAAAATCTTGCCTGGGCGTCTCATTTCGATTTCTCCTTAGAGATTCATCTTGCAGTGCTGAGGAGTTGGCTTGAGCGCGCCCCGTTGCTGTCCTTATTGTCAACGTCTGTTCGTCCCTTCTATCTATCGACCTCAGCAAATGGTCTGCAGCCAACCCCCGTGCCAGCGGCGACGGCGGGCGGAGTATCACCGCAAGAAGCTGACGGCCGACACCGTGTATCGCCAAGTCGTTCGTGAAAGCCAGAAGCAGTGGTGGGACGAACATCCCGGCTACCAGAAACAGCACCGCCGGGGACATCCCGAGCTGGTCGCGACCAACCGGGAGCGGCAGCGCCAGCGGGATCAGAAGCGCCGCATTCGGCGTCTTGTCAGGAACAACGTAGCTCTGGACCTAAAAGCTTCTGCAGCCGGAGTTTGGCTATTGACACCCCAGGTGAGTGATCTTGACAGGAACAACTTAGCTTCCGCGCAAGTACTGATCTTCCAGTCGCTTAGCCGAGGCGTAGCCGCGTCCGCCGGTGCTTGACAGGAACAACGCTATGGTGAACCCACCTAGTTGCCGTTATACCGGGCCTCAGGCACATGCTAACTGCGGATCAAATCAACGCCATTCATCGCTTGCACTGGTCCGAACACTGGTCCCTGCGCAAGATCGCCCGCCATCTACACATCGGCCGTCCCACGGTCGCTAAGTACCTGAAGACGCCGGCCTCAACCCCGGCGCGGCGACAGCGTGCCAGCAAACTGGATCCGTTTAAGCCGGCCATCGCCGAATGGCTCGCGCAGGACCCGACCGCCAGCGCCGTGGTGATCGCCCAACGGCTTCGCCCGCTCGGTTTCGACGGTGGAATGAGCATCCTGAAAGAATATTTGCACGCCGTACGTGGTCAGATTGCGGCTAAACGCGCCTATGTTCGCATGGAGCCGTCGGCTGGTGAACGTTTTGAAATCGACTGGGGCCACTTCGGCGCGTTGCTGTACCAAGGGCATCCGCGCAAACTCTATGCCTTCTGCCTGGTCGAATGCCACAGCCGCAAACTGTACGTGGAGTTTACCCATAGTCAGAGCTTCGAAACTTTCGTGCGCTGCCATATCCACGCCCTCCAGTCCATGGGCGGCGTGGCCCGCGAACTCTGGTATGACAATCTCGCCACCGCCGTCGCCGAGCATGATGGCAACCTGGTACGGTTCCAGCCTCGTTTCCTAGCCTTCGCCCGTGAGTACAACTTCTTTCCGCGTGCTTGTCATCTACGGGCTGCCTGGGAAAAAGGAAAAATCGAGAGAGCTGTGGGATATCTACGCCAGAGTTTCTGGCCGTTGCGCAGCTTCACCGACTTAGCCGACGTGAACATGCAGGTCCGACACTGGCTCGACGAAGTCGCCAATCGCCGGCGCCATCGCGAAACCGGCCAGACGCCGGAAGAACGCTTTCGCCCCGAGGCCCTGCATCTCCTGCCAGCCATCACCCCCGATTATCGTGACACCGAGGACGCTCTGGTCCACAAGGATCTTCGCCTGGCGTTCGACGGCAATCACTACTGCGTACCCCCGCGCTATGTCGGCTACTGGCTCACCGTGAAGGCCGACGCCAGCTCGGTGACCATCTACGACCAGCATCAGGAGATTGTTTCCTACGCCCGCTGCTGGCAGCGCGGCCAGGTGCTCGGCGCTGAGCGTTTCCAGAAAGAACTCCTTGCCCAACGGGCCGCGGCGCAACGCAGCGCTGCCCAACAACGCTTGGTCGCCTGGCTCGGCCCGGCTTGCGAACTCTACTTGCAACGCTTGGCCGATACCGACCGCTCGCTGATGCGTCAAGTCCGAGAACTACTCGATCTGGTTCGGGAGTATGGGCCTGAAGCTGTCACCGCCGCTTTGAACAAAGCCCATGCCGCCGGCGCATTCGGCGCCGACTACATCGCCAATCTCCTTCGCCAGCAGCAGATGCAGCGTGCGGTCCAACCCCCACTCCGTTTCCAAGATCCGCAACTGAACGAACTGGCCACCGACCCTCTGTCGTTGGCCGATTACGACGCTTTCATCCTACATTCCAAGAAGGCTACCGATGACCTCACTGCAACAGAAACTGGAGCAACTCAAGCTGACCACCATGAGCCAGCAACTGGAACCAACGCTGACGGAAACCGCGAGCCGCAATCTTAGTGTCGCCCAAACCCTGGAAGCTCTGGTGGATCGCGAACTGGAAGCTCGCTCCCAGCGCGCCGTGGAACGCCGTTTTAGACTCTCCCGCTTGCACACCAAGCCTTCCATCGACAGCTTTCAGTTCAACCACCACAAGTCTCGCCAGCAGTTGAAGAACCGCATTCTGCGCCTCTTGGATCTGGACTTTATCGACAAGGGAACCAGTGTCTGCATTATTGGGAATCCTGGAGTCGGCAAAACCTTTCTAGCCAAGATCATCGGCTGGCGCGCCTGCCAAGCCAACCAGCGCGTCCTGTTCACCACTGCCATGGACATGCTGAATCATCTGCTGGCGTCCCAGGTCGATCACTCGCTGGTTCGCAAACTCAAGCTCTATACCGACCCCAGCTTGCTGTTGATTGACGAACTGGGCTACCTTTCGCTTGATCAGCAGACTTCCAACTTGTTCTATCAGGTTATCTCCACCCGCCACAGCCACCACCGTAGCACGCTGATCACTACCAATACCGCGTTCTCCGACTGGGGAAATATTCTGCATAACACCACCATCGCAACCGCCATCGCCGACCGTTTGGTGGAGAACTCGGAGATTTTCTTGCTCGGGGGTGAAAGCCTCCGCAAAAACAACAAGAGCCAACTGGCGGCGGATTAGCCGCTCGGCAGGCTGGCTCCGATCATGCGCCGCTCTGTGATGATATCCCGCGCGGAGGAGTCTGCCGGGTAACCCCTCAACGGCGCTGCCGGCAGGGGCGGGAGTGATTCGCTCCCGCTCTCTGGTCTTCGCCGTCATGTTCAACTTCAGCGCCAATCATCTGCTCTTGCTCTCCCGTATGGAATACCGAACCTGTGTCGTGTTCCTCATGCAAGACCACTCCACCCGCCGGGTCTACCGCCTCTACGACTTCACCCGATCTCACGTCATCGCCCCAGGCGAATACTACTGCGTGTCGGGCAAGCTAAACAGCGCGGACAAACTGTACCTGGTCATCGAGTCGGTCAAGAGGGATACCAAACACAATCGCGATTCCGATTTTTCGGCATCAGCGGACGGCGCAGGAGGATTGCTCGTGAAGTAACAGTATGTGCAGCAGGGAAAAAACTCGGACCATGACTGCTGTTCTTTCTTGCAAGCAGTGCAGGCGGTGGTGTGTCTCGGGCCCACTGCGCGATCATGTGGCTCTGCTCTAAACCGGCCAGACTGGCTTCGTTTTAAACCGGCGCTAACAGAGGCAAGCACAAAAACCCACTCACTGGCTGAAAAATCGAGCCTCTTCAGGCGGCCGATTCTCCTTCATCTCCGTTAAGAAGATTTTTTCTCTTCTTGCTATCCAGCCAGTCCGTGGTCATTCGTTCGGCTTGGAGCAGTTGCTCGATGGTCATTCCTTCGGTTGCCTCTTTCGAGGCTCGTGATATCTGTTCGCCAGCAAT
>CAZDYZ010000586.1:0-2955 GCA_964509525.1 uncultured Acidobacteriaceae bacterium | reverse complement strand
CGCGATCACGCCGACACAAGTGAAGAGGAACAGCTGCGCCTGCTTACGGAGTACAACGTGCTGGTACAGATCGACAACCTGAAGACCCATCCCAGCGTTCACTCGCGAGTCATCAGCGGCGAAGTGGAGATTCACGGCTGGGTCTATGACATTGGCGCCGGCTCAGTCCGGACAGCTGATCCAGTCAGCGGTAGATTTGACATCATCGGCGGCGCTTCCAGCGGCTAAATTAGCTTCGAGGGCCTCACTTGGAAATGAAGATGACCACGCTACGTGGCTGCACCCGGTAGCCCTCCTGCGACAGAAGGGGAAACTCCTGGTGCTCCTCCGCTATGTCCTCGGGCGAAGGCAGGGCCGTGTCGGCGAGGCGGAACCACTCCCGCTCGCCGATTTGTGGCAACTCGAACTCCAACTCCTCCCAATACGCGTTGGCGATGAAATGCAAATCGTCCCGCTGACCATTTTTGCGCAGTTGCGTCAACTGCATGGCGACCGTGCGCGACGCGTCGCTCCAGTCAGGCCGCATCCGCTTTACGCCGTGCCAGGTGATGTGGAAGCCGCCCTCTCCATGGAGCTGAAAGCTCTCGCGACGCAACAGCGGGCAACGCTTACGAAAGGCAATCATCAGCTGGAAATAGCGCAGCAGCCCGCCGTTGCTCTCGGGCATGCGCCAGTCAACCCAGCTTATTTCGTTGTCCTGGCAGTATGCGTTGTTGTTGCCCTGTTGTGTGCGGCCGATTTCATCGCCGCTCAGAAACATGGGCACGCCGTGCGATACCAGCAGTATGGCGGCCAAGTTCTTGCGCTGGCGGAGTCGCAACTCGTTGATGGCAGCATTCTCTGTCTGGCCTTCGACGCCACAATTCCAGCTATAGTTCGCGTCAGCGCCGTCCTTATTGTTTTCCCCGTTGGCAAGGTTGTGCTTCTCGTTGTAGGAGACCAGATCGGCGAGCGTGAAACCGTCATGGCAGGTCACGAAGTTGATGCTGTGGTAAGGCTCGCGCGCGCTGGTGAGGTAAAGATCAGGGCTTCCAAGCAAACGGGTTGCCAGGGCCGATGTCATGCCGGCATCTCCCTTCACAAACTTGCGCACATCGTCACGGAAAATGCCGTTCCATTCGGCCCAACGACCCCATGATGGCAAGGTGCCGACCTGGTACAAACCTGCGGCGTCCCAGGCTTCCGCGATAAGCTTCACGTTGGCGAGCACAGGATCGTACGCCAGGCGCTCCAGCAGCGGGGGGTTGCTCATTACTGAACCGTCCTGACCCCGCCCGAGAATGGAAGCCAGATCGAAGCGGAAGCCGTCCACGTGCATCTCCATCACCCAGTAGCGAAGACAATCGCGGATGAAATCGCGCACCACCGGGTTGTTGCAGTTCACGGTGTTCCCACACCCGCTGAAGTTCAGGTACCTGCCCGTTTCAGGATCGACCATGTAATAGGTCGAATTGTCAATTCCACGGAACGACCACGTCGGCCCGTGCTCGTCGCCTTCGGCGGTATGGTTGAAGACCACGTCGAGGATTACTTCGATGCCTGCTTCGTGCATAGCCTTCACCAGAAGCTTGAACTCGCGCACCTGCTCGCCATCGGCGCGATTCGACGAGTACGCAGCGTTGGGGGCGAAGAATGCGGTGGTTTGATAGCCCCACAGATTCAGCAGTGGCTCGCCAGTCAAAGGGTTGACGCGGTCGGTATCGAATTCTTCGAATTCGGCGACTGGCAGCAGTTCGACCGCGGTGACGCCCAGCTTCTTGAGATAGGGAATCTTCTCGATCAGTCCGGAAAATGTGCCGGGATGGGCCACGCCGGACGACCGGTGCCGTGTGAAGCCGCGCACATGCATCTCGTAAATCACGCTGTCAACTAGAGGAATCTTCAGTGGTTGATCGTTGCCCCAATCGAAGTAGTTCTCGATGACGACGCTGTTTCGGTATGGCCGCTTACCGGGCGGAAAGGCACTCCATTCGGCGCCATGGGACAGCACGCATGCACAAGGATCGAGGACGACCTGCGACGGATCGTAGCGGTTCACCCATGGGTTGGGGTTTGGTTGCATGTCAAAGCGGTAGCCATATTGCATGCCGGCATCAAGGCCCACGACATACGCATGCCATATCTGGCCCGTTCGGTTGAAGTTTGGATCGAGAGCATACTCGACAAATGGATCGTCGGCTCCAGGTAGGAAAAGCACCAGCGTGCAAGACGTGGCGTGCTTGGAAAAGATGGAGAAGTTAACACCCGTGCGATGCACGATGGCGCCGAGGGGCACGGGAATCCCTCGCTGCAATCGAAGATCAGGAGCCGAGGTCTTAACGGACTTCTTCGGCTGGTTTGCGGTGAACGATTTGCGTGGCATGTGGAATTGGCCCGAGCCAATACGCGAAAGATGGATCTCCGAAACACTCGCCTGCGACAAGACCGACTTCTTCCCCGGCACTACTCGCAGCCAAGCAATTGCTGTGCAATTCTGGCATAAAGATTAGTCGCCTCCAGCAACTCCCGCTTTTCTATGTACTCGCCTTCGGTATGCGCGACGTGAATCGAGCCAGGGCCAATCAGCAAAGGTTGTCCCCACGCTGTGAGCGCCGGAATATCGGTGGTGAAGGCAGCTACCATGGTGCCGATTCCCGGCACGGTAGTGAATTCCATGTAGGGGATCTCCAGCTTGAATTCCGCTTCCGCCTTGCCAGCAGCGGCGGTGATCTGCAGGCGCAATCCGTCCGTGGGGCCGACGAGGCGATAAAGCAGGTGGGCGCAGGCGTAATCAGGAATCACATTGGGGGCGCGGCCGCCTTCAATCAGCCCAATGTTCATCGTGCACGGCCCGGCCTTCGGATTCTCCGGCAGCTTCAGCTTACGAACGTTCTCCAGCGAATCGAGCAGCTTCTCAATGGCCGATTCGCCAAGTTCGGGGTAGGCGGAGTGGGCCAAACGGCCGTTGGCGATGAG
>CAZDYZ010000585.1:0-2427 GCA_964509525.1 uncultured Acidobacteriaceae bacterium | reverse complement strand
CCACCAGCACGATACCGAGCTGGCTCACGATGTTCAGGATGAGCTGGATCGGATTATTCAGCTCAAGGTCGCGATAGAAACTGGAAAAGTACCCCACCACCGCCCACACCAGAACAAAGGCAATCAGCAACGGGACGTAGTGGCTGAAGGGATAGATGACCGGCCACAGATGGCGGCTGAAAAACGCGAAATTGACCAGCAAAGTACGCAGCAAGTACGCGACGACAAAGGCGACACAGGTCACCGCAAGATCGTGCAATAAGGTAACCGTACCGAGAAGTTTGGAGCGTCGATCGAACACGTGGTTGCGGTTAATTCCGATTGAAAAGTTACGAACCTGGCGATCCAGCTGGGCGGCGCCCGGCTGCGGATTTCAGCGAAGTAGGCACGGGAAAATATAGCCCGAGCGTTGATTCACATTACCTGTTTACTGTAGCAGCATTTCTTGGCTTTATGCGAGTAGTGTAGGCTACTCAGTAACCACGGGATTGCCTTGATGGTGCCTCGACGACCGACTGCCCTGCCGGAGATTGCTGCCTCGCCGCAATATGGGACTGTTGCAGGAGGACCCGCTGCCGAACGCTGGGGAGGACTTCTCGATGGTGCAATCTTCTTCTTCCTTTGCCTGTTTGTGGTACTGCTGCCACACTCTATCAAGGGATCTCAACACGCCTGGCAGATAGCATTTCTTCTGTGGATGCTGAAGCTGGCCGTCAAACGTAAGCGTCCCTTCCCGCAGCCCCTCACTGCTCCCCTGCTGGCCTATGTCATTCTCAGTGGAATCTCGACGGCGCTTAGTCCCGACCCAGAACTAAGCTGGGATCGTATGAAGGTGGTCTGTCTGGTGCTAGTCGGGATCGTTTTTGCACAGAACCTACAACGTCTCAGTCAGGTGCGGATCCTCGCATGGCTGCTGATTCTCTCGGGTTTGGCGGCAACTGCCTTCACTGCCTGGCAATACACCTACGGTGTTGGCGTGCGAGTGGCGTACATCCTTCCGAACTCGCCCCTTCAGCAGCATGCCTACATTCAGAGCGACTACATCATCACCCGCATCAGCGGACACGCTGTGCACACCGCGTCGCAACTGGAGCACGTTGTGCTAGAAAGCCCCCCCGGCGGCATGTTGTATATCGATTATGTTCGCGGTTTTCCCTTCCATAGGCATCGAACCGTGATCAGCCGTGAAGAATTCATCGCAAGCGGAATGCTCACGCCTAACTTGAGGTTTGTACGAGGAAAGCCGTTTCGCGCTCAAGGAACGCTAGGTCACGAGGTGGTGTTCGCCGAGGTGATGATGCAGATCGGCTGCCTAACATGGGGCATATTTCTGATCATGGAGCCGGATCAAAGGAGGCTGCGCCTGTTGCTTGCCCTGAGCTTCCTTGCGCTAACCTTGGCCCTGTTGGCGACCGAAACCCGTGCAGCATTGGGAGGTCTGGCCGCCGGTTGCTTAGTGGCCGTACTGATGCTGGCAGGCAGGCGGACCCAGATCTGGGCAGTGGCAACCTTGCTTTTGCTGGTGGCTGGTGCGGGTTTGTGGATCCGTCACGAACGTGGTCTCTATCTGCTAGACAGTGCAGATCGCGGAACTCACTTCCGGACCTTGATGTGGAGTGATGGACTGCGTCTCATTCGGGAGCATCCGTGGTTTGGCGTGGGAATGGAGACCATCCGCATCCATTGGATGGACTGGAACATTCGAGCCTTCGCTCTCTACCACGACCAGAGCCACTTTCACTCGGATACCATCCAGATTGGGGTGGAACGGGGGCTGCCCACCCTGGCGGCATGGCTGTGGTTTGTGGTGGCCTATACCGTCTTCCTGTTCCGGCTGGTGCGTCGAACCCGCCAGCGTAGCAGATTTGGCTCTGGCGTGGTTGCTGGTGTGCTCGCCAGCTTTGTCGCGTTTCTGGTAGGAGGCTTGCTGCACTACAACCTTGGAGAGGAGACGCTAGTCATGGGTCTTTTCCTCTTTTTCGGGCTGGCGGTGGCGATTGATCACATGTTGCAGGAGCCGGGTGCTGTAGACGTGGCATAGGTGGGTAGCAAGGAGAAGTGGAGAACTTCAGGTTGCCAGCCAATCCATTGCACAGGAGCGTGCACCAGTTCTGGATTCCAGCAATCCTGCTGGTGCTCTTTGCGCTGCAATCTTTTTGGTTTATCAAGACACAATCGCTCACTTACGACGAACCGGGACACATAACGGCGGGCTTGCAGGCTTGGCAACAAGGGCGATTCCAAATCTGGACTGATCACCCTCCACTCGGCCGAATTTGGCAGACCCTGCCAATCGCACGAAGTCAGGTCGAGATCGCGTCGGAACAGTTGGCCAGCGGTTATCGCGTTACCGCGATGCAGCCCGGAGCGGAATGGCTTGCCTGGCACACGAGGCCGATGAACACGCTGCTCGGTGTCGCGCTCGGG
>CAZDYZ010000584.1:0-1952 GCA_964509525.1 uncultured Acidobacteriaceae bacterium | reverse complement strand
TCGCATGCTTGAAAATCAACTGCTCCTGGCTGTTCGTTTCCAATACCACTGAGTACTTGTCGAAGGATCGGATTCTTCCCGTCAATTTCACTCCACTGAGGAGATAGATGGTAATGACACATTTGTCCTTGCGGGCGGTATTCAGAAACGAATCTTGTATGTTCTGCGCTGGCTTGAGGTCCATTGGGTCCTCCTCGGCAAACGTGACAATCCCAGCCCCAAAGTATCGCGGCCTCTCACGACTATGGGTCTGGCGGCCAAGCCGACCGCAACCGGTTCGTTAACAGCCAAACCGGAACCGAGTGTTAGCTGCTTTTACGATAAGGCGGCGGAGACGCAATTTCAACTAAAACAAGTACATGGGGAAGTGATGTAAAATTCGCCCACTGCCCGCTAAAGCAGTGCTGCACCACCAAGGCAACTGAATGTCACACTTTGGGAACCAAATGCTCGCTCCGCTGATTGGAATGTTTGCCGCGCCGCAAATCGATTTTCCCGGAGGCGAGGTCGCCATCCTTATGGTTCTTCGATGGATACATCTGGTGGCCGGCATCACTTGGGTAGGATTGTTGTACTTTTTTACCCTGGTGAACATGCCGTTCCTGCAAGAGCTCGACCCTAAGTCACGAGGAATCGTGATCCCCAAGCTGATGCCGCGTGCGTTGTGGTGGTTCCGTTGGAGCGCGGTCGTGACCGTGCTGGTCGGGATTGCTTATTGGATGCATATCGTCGCCAGCGACGCGCGCTATGCCCAGGTTGCCGGCGAGGCAGTTTCCCCCGGAAAAATGTTCGGTAGTTTTTTCGTGCTTTGGACTCTGGCTTTCGCGATCGAGATGGGCGTGCTCATGTCGCCGGCAGATGCACTGCGCAAAGGTCCGGCGCTGGGCTTGATTATGGCTGTCATAATCATTGGCACATCGTACTTTTTCTTGGCCCTTAACCAGAATGGCTGGGAGAGCAACCGGGCTTTGACCATCGGTATAGGCGGGGGGTTGGGCTGGTTTATGCTGCTCAACGTCTGGGGCATCATCTGGCGCGTCCAGAAAAAGATGATCCGCTGGACTGAAGCCAATGCAACCCAGGGGATTGCCATACCCTCGGAAGCTGCAAAGGGGGCAACGTTGACCATGCTGTGCGCCCGGATCAACTTCTTTCTTTCCTTCCCCATGCTGTTCTTCATGGGCGCGGCTAGCCACTACACCTTGTTTCCTGGAAGATGAAGGGGCAGATGTGCTGGTAGCTGCGTCTCTGGCAGAACCGGGGCGTCATCCGTCGGCTTACTGCACTGTTGAGCTGGTGCGGCGGGAAACGATCCTCCAGCTTCCGGAATATCGAACTCGTATGCATGTCTAACTCTAACCAGACAAGGGCTTTGCCAAGAGACACCGGCGCGCGACGTACGATAAAATAGGTCTTATTACGGGCAAACGCATTCTGACGCGGTGAGTCCGTAATCAGCCTGAGGCCCAGCCCGGGGAGCGGGCCGCCCGCCTCTGTCATCAGTTCAGCTTCGGAAATCGTACCAATTGCCAATGGGCCCGAGCAGGCTGCGGGCCAAGTTTTTGACTGTTTAGGAGAGAAAAATGGCGAAAGTGGCAAAAACCGCCGACCGCAAGAAGATCATGGACACTACGAAGAGCACCGACTGCCCCAGGTGCGGGAAGCCCACCCGCGTCGTGAAGCGCATTAAGGACCGTGAGCGCTACGTTCCCGGCGGCATGTACATTTCATGCTCGGCCTGCGACTTTTACGAGAAGTTGTAAGTCACGAGTCTGTCAGTTAGGCACCTTCGGTGGCGGAGGTTCATGAAACGATGGAGAACATTGCTCGTCGGCTTGGTCTGCTGATGTGGATCTTTCTGCACCGTAACGTGGGTTACGCGGAATGAGGTCCGGCAGTAATCGAAAGGATTAAATTAAAAGGGCTATCCATTTGACTCAGCTGGACACAAT
>CAZDYZ010000583.1:0-8202 GCA_964509525.1 uncultured Acidobacteriaceae bacterium | reverse complement strand
CCCCATTATCACAAATACCGAAGGCGCCGATTTCGGGTCAGTTACACCGGGCGGCTTTGTTGGCAGCGACTTCATGGCGAGAGTCGTCGTGGCCAGATGAGCTTCCACCGTGTTTTTCTAGCTAGCGTTCATGATAAGAGCCTTTTTCATAATCCGACACGTCGGGTGGGTCCGGGGGTATTGACGCACTAGTTGCGGGGAGAAGCCACACCTCAAGAGCAGCAGGTTGCACGGCCTGCTCGCATTTGTGTCCGTTGCACACATAGACCGGAACTCGATCCGCATCCGCGAATTAGGCAGCAACACCGTCCTGCAGATCATGGGCAACTACCACGCGGCTTATTCCCGCACCCGACTGGATGAAAACGAACGTGTCCGCCTGACATTTCAGGATGTCATACTTCCGACCTTGAAATTGGTGGTGGCAGTGTTTAACGCTGATCCCCAAATTCAGGGCTACTTCGTTGAAGGCTCGCACTATTTTCGCGCCAGGTGTTGGGCATTCCCTGGGAAGCGGCGGAAAACGTTGCCGTGGTCCTGCCGGGGAGTGCCGCCGCGAGACTCGTGGAAACCAGGGATCCAGAAGAACAGAGGGCGATCCTCCAACAGGGTCAATTTTTCCTCAACGCCGAACCACTTACGTTAAGGGCCATACCGACTCTGCAGATAAAGTAGAGATCATCTCGTTTTGGGAATGGGTTACCAGATGAATTGCAGTTAAATGGATGTCTTCGCCAGTTCCTGGAGGTTCCGAAGGCTAGAGAGCGGGCCACGCTAATTCGTTGTTCCCGCACGGTGCAAACTGTCGCACGCCTCCTATCGCCAAGCGGCTGCAATAAAGTATGGCGCTCCAATATACCGTGAGCCAATCGTGCGGTGAAAGGGGCCAGCCGATCTCGGCTGGATTATCCAGCCAGTTTCGTAATAGGCATTGCACGACAACGAATTCCATGCTTGCCCTCGAGCCCGCAATGTCGTGCAGAATGCCATCGAGAGTGAACAGGACCTTACGTAGCATAACTAAGTGGCTCGGCAAGCGGACGCCTTGCCATGCGATCCGTTCCAGCAGGTTTACCACATCCACCGCCCGTGGTATCCGGGCTAGCGGTTGTTCTACAAGGAAGCGCGTCACCTCCTCCTGGATGATCAGCCTCTGCCGAGAGCTTCGCTTTCTTTGTCGTAAACTGAGAGCCTCGATGGCCTTGGTAACCCCCCGTGGATCGCGCAAGAGAATCATCAAGAACAGCATCGCAAACTGACGCCTTTGCTCCTCGGTTATGTGGCTCGTCAGGGCCCAATCGAGCAGGGCGAGAACTCCAGTTCGTTTGTCATAGAGAAGATTGCCTGCGTGTGGATCAGCATGGAACATGCTGTTCCTGCCAGGTGTAAGCAGGGGAACAGCAACAACCGCCTCGATTAGCCGCTCGGCAACGCGGGCTCGGCGCCAGTTCGGCAGCCCTGCGACAGCTGTCGTGATCTTCTTGCCATCTTCTTCGGTCAGGGCCGTGATTGTAGATGTACATAAGGGCCGAATAACACGGGGTACGTGAATTGATTTTCCAGGGTTGTAGACGCGCGAAGCCCTCTGCAGATTTGCCTGTTCACGCACAAATTCGACTTCGTGCTTCAGTAAACGGCGGACGTCATCGAACGTCTCGGAGAGGACGTGTTTCGCGAAGCCATACTCGTGATGCCTCGATCCGAGATGCTCCGCCAGCCTTGCAAGCAATTCCATGTCCTCGGCGAAAAAGGCGGGGACGTAGGGTTTCAGGACCTTGAAAACACCTCGTTCTCGCCGGCGCTGTTGCGGGTTGTACCATGTGAATCGCACGACCGCACTCACGCTTGCTTCGCGAAAGATTTTGGGCTCGATCTCTACTGCGTACCGTTCAAGACGGGACCCCAGATTCTGCAAGATAACGGTCCGAATTTCTTCTGCAGTCACATCAGAAATGCCGTTTTCCAGCTGCGTCAACTCCCGTCGTAGAGAATGATGGAGGTGACGATTCCTGGCGATCACTTGTCCGAGCTTTTGCAGCCCGGGTACTCTCGAGATCAGCCGCAGAAGTCGCTTCTCCGGCGCCGTATCCAGCGGAAGCTCAATCTGCTCGACGAGCTTGGGGGCAAGCCGAGAGGTCGAGAGATGGGAGCCAAAAAAGAGCATGGCGTCGCGAACCAGCGGCCGCCACTCTGCATACACTTCCGGAACCAGGCGCTTTACTGACAGCGCCTGACTGACCCACCAGCTCGCCTCTTGCCGAACCTCGCTGCCGGCGGGACTCTGCAGCATTTCTGTGAGCGCACCTGTACGGTTAGCACCAGGCATTTGCAACAGAACTGCCGCTCGCAGATCACTCCACGAGAGCTGGGTAAGATGATCGGTCAGAGAATAAGTTCTTGGCTCCTTATCACCATCACTTTTTACAGACGTAGACTCTTGCTTCATATGTAATAGCATTCCTCATTGCGGGGGCGTCTGTCAGTGACGAGAATGAAATAACAAGGTGACAATTCCAGGCAAACAATCATGGAAGGCAGCCTTCAGCATCTCCCAGGGCAGGTGCCGCAGGAGGCAAGATGGTTCCTACTCATGTTCCATTCATGCACCACGTGATAGCATCCGTTCGTGTGGGTAGCGCTACAATGGCGGCTGAGGTAGGGTGTCGTGTCCGAAGTGGCCTATGGTAGGGGTCAAGCAGCGAATGCCCCGTCTTTTCCCAAAAAAGACATCGCTGTTGATGTGCGCCAACCGGTCGCCCTTCAGCCCTTGGATTCCGCACCCTTGCACCGACTTGGAGTATGGGCTGCAACCGCCATCTGCGGCAATGACATAACCTCCTCCTGCCTTTATGTGGCGGCCCTGAGTGCCGTCTATGCCGGAAAATACGCGCCTTTGTGCCTGCTGTTGGTGGCGGGAGTCCTCTATCTGTACCGGTGGATTTACGCTGAGGTCGGCGACGCCCTTCCGCTGAATGGTGGCGCTTATAACTGCTTACTGAACACAACCAGTAAGTTTCGGGCTTCCATGGCCGCCTGTATGACCATCCTTTCCTATATGGCAACGGCCGTAATCTCCGCCACGGAAGCCGTGCACTATGGCGGCAACCTGCTCCCCGGATTGCCTACCCTCCAGGTCACCGTCGCTTTGCTCGGCGCATTTGCGGTATTGAGTATCGTGGGCATTACCGAATCCGCCGTAGTCGCGGTGGGAATCTTTGTTCTTCACATCTTTACCTTGACGTGTTTCTGCGTCGCTGGCGGCTTCTTCATGCTTCGCGACCCCTCGATGCTGATCGCCAACTGGACGGCGCCTTCTGAACATCGTGTCGGCGTCGCACTCTTCTTTGGTTTTGCGGCGGCCCTTCTAGGCATCAGCGGATTTGAAAGTTCGTCGAATTTCATCGAAGAACAACAGGAAGGGGTTTTTCCAAGAACCCTGCGCAACATGTGGGTGGCAGTCAGCATCTTCAATCCTCTGATTTGCGTGCTGGTGCTGGGTGTTCTGCCGATCGCTTCCATGCAGGACCACAGCGAGGACCTACTCGCGTTTTCCGGTGCTCGAATGGCCGGAACTTGGTTCGGGAGAATGGTCTCCATCGATGCTGCCATTGTCCTGTCCGGAGCTTTGCTGACTGCCTATGTCGGGACAACGGGGTTGGTAAAGCGTCTGGCGCTTGACCGCTGCTTACCTCAGGCCCTACTCAAAGAAAATCGCTGGCGCCACACCAGCCATCGTATCATCATTGCATTCTTCCTGTTGTGCGCCTCCATTCTCTGGATTACCCAGGGTCATGTGCAGACTCTGGCCGGGGTGTACACGATTTCTTTTCTGGGCGTGATGGGACTCTTCGCCGTCGGAAATATCCTTCTTAAGATCAAGCGCAGCGATCTGCCGCGACATTACCGCGCCGCCTGGCCCACGGTCTTGATTGCGCTGACGGCCACCCTTGTCGGTCTGCTCGGCAACTTCGCTTTGAACCCTCGCTACTTATGGGTTTTCCTTGCTTACTTTCTGCCAACTGCCGGAGTTGTGACGATCATGTTGTGGAGGACTAGCATCCTGAAGGTGTTGCTCTTCATGCTCCGCGCGACGTTCAACACGATGAGAGCGTATAACCGCAGGGTTAGCCGGGCTATCATCCGTAAAATTGATGAAATCAATAGCCTCGGAATCGTCTTTTTCACTAGCGGAGACAGCCGGAAATCACTCAACGACGCTATGCTCTACGTGCGCAACAACGAGCAGACTAAGAGACTACGAGTGGTTCACGTTTACCACAAAGAGGACGACATTCCTCCACAGTTGTCCCACGATCTGGCTTTCCTGGACGAGGTGTATCCGGAAATCAAGATTGAGTTCATCACAGTGCGGGGCACGTTCGGTCCTGAAATGATCGAGCGGCTCAGCCGTGAGTGGGGTATCCCCAAAAACTACATGTTTATTGGCTCCCCTTCGGGCCGCTTTCCTTATCGTATTTCCGAGCTTGGTGGAGTCCGGCTCATCATCTGAAAGGCTATGAAAAAAACGTTCGTAGCTTCCTGGTGGCCGATGTCTCCGGCCACAGCTTCTGTTGACGGAGGTGCGCGCCTGGTAACCGGCTGCCCAAACAAGACGACATCGCCCTCGTCGTGATCGATGTGCTTTAGAACTGGTGCTTCACTCCGGCTAGCAGTGCCACCGGACATGTGTCTGCCGGGCATCCTTGGGCGGTTAATGTTCGAGGGAATTCGGCAGAAATAAGGAAATAGGATGGCCACCCAGGAGAGGCTACAATTGTGACTGCACGAGAGTAGCAGTCGAATGTGAGTCTGTGCATCGCGACACTGATTTGGGCTGTCTACAACTTTTGCAACGTAAAAGCAACTGGCTCTGAGTTCCGACTCTAAAGTGGAAGGAAGGCTTATGTTCTGTGATCGATGCGGGGCTTCGGTAGAGCCGGACCAGCGCTTTTGCGGCCGATGCGGAAAAGAGTTCTCAGGGGTCATTGCCATTGCCCATCCACGACCTAACCGCGTGCAGGGACACATTCGGTTGTTAGGCATCCTGTGGTTAGCGCTTTCCGCGCTCAACGCTGTTGCCGGCATTGTGTTGTTCATCCTTGCGAACACGGTGTTCCCTCATCTGCACGAGATGGGAGCTCCCCCGGAGACACCTACCGGTTTTCTGGGTTCTCTCTTCAAAACGATCGGAATCATCATTTTGGCCAAGGCGGCTTGCGGATTCTTTGCCGGCTGGGGATTGCTGCGGCGCGAGCCTTGGGCACGCATGCTGACCATCGTTCTCTCCTTCCTGGCATTGTTCAACGTTCCGTTTGGAACCGCGCTCGGAATCTACAGCCTCTGGGTTCTGTTGCCTGCCCAGTCCGAACGGGAGTACGAACAAGCGATCCGGAGCGTCAATGCTTGAGGCTGACGGAGTGTCCTTCCACCTAGAAATCTACCTCACGATCGGCGGGGTCTAAGGCAACAGTGGATTTCGACCGCTAGGATCTGCATACAAAACAACTATCAGGCTTTTGTATACCGTCCTCCCAAAACCAGTGTCGCATCGTTACGCTGGAGTCGTTCTTCAGCCCTCAAGGCTGCCTTTGAGATCGGCCTCGACACATTAGGCGTCACGCAGCACATCTTACCTGTCCACCGCTGATCATGGGGCGTCAATCCGTGCACCGTTGCGGGAGACCGCCTGAGTCACGTCCACTATCCAAAAGTAGCTCGCGCCAGGACCAGCGCTTGACCAACCCTTTCGAAGACCACTACCCTAATTTGTACGCACAAGAAACTGTCTGGTGTTTGTATGCGCTTGGCTTCCGATTGAGCCAGGCGTTTCTATTTGGAGGCGCATATGCTGGCGATGCTATTTGCTATGTTCGCACTAGCGATGATCTCCGATTCACAATCCGGATTGTCACGGAACAACAAGAAGGCAACTGGACAGGTGGCCCTTGAAGGGTCCTTTGATCTTGACTCCAGTGCTGACACCGCGTTGCAGTTCTTCACGCCGGAGGGTGAACGGGCCTGGGTAAAGGATTGGAATCTAACGTCTGTGTACCCGCCGCAAGCGGCTGTGCCTTTCCAGACGAATTCCGTTTTTTGGGTCATGCAGGGGTGATGAGCGTTCACTATGGACAGTTCTCCGGGCGGAGTTGCAGGAACGCACCGCGGAATACATCTACGTGGTCCAGGACGAGAGGCTGTCTCGCGTTCGGGTAGAGATCATTCCTCTTGGCGTAAAACACTGCCGGGTACAAGTCCACTACATGCACACGGCGATCTCGGAAAAGGGCATACAGTTTGTAGCGGGCATGACTGAAGAGGCATTTGCCCAAAAGATGCGGGATTGGCAGCGCATGGTTAGTGTTGCGATTCGGCAGCTTTGTTAGGGTCGTTAGCCATCTCGTCAAGGACACCTGCGAAAAGCAGAAAAGAGCGTTCTCCTGGTTGGTTCCAGCTCGCTCGGTCGTCGCGCAACACAAAGGCAAATCTGATTAAGAAGCTCCAGCTAATACTATTGATGCACTATCGGGCGACGCAGGTCCGAGTGGTCATCCGGGAAACTCACCTACTGCCAATACAGTGATTGCTTCACCACAGCAGGCACCATCTCCTTCGAGATGCTTCCTCGACCGAGGGTTGCAGAGCACCGCCACCCAGAGATTCCATAACCATGATAACCGGGACTGAAGGCAGTTGACTGGCACGCAGAGAGCGCCGAACCAACGCGCCGCACAAACCAAAAACTACCGTTTCTTCACCACTACCATATTGTCCTCCGGGTTGCGGTCAATCAGCTTGTCCACCGGATCAATCCCCGCTTTCGCTGGAACTTTGTCAACGGTCACCGTGATGTCGGACTTTCCCTGATCGATCTTATGTTTTTGAAGGTAGAGATACTTTCCATCGGCATCGAGCACGCCAATGTCAATTAAGTCATTCACCGGAACGGGGGTTTCCTGCCCGCGCCCATCCGCCCGGAATTTCTTAGCCTCTACCGTCAGGTGCACCTGGTATTTGCCATCGGACTGCTCGATGTAGTCTGCGGAAACCCCGCGATCGTCATATAGAGTGATACTTTGGAACATGTCGTCGAACAGGTATTGATACTCCGACGGTGTCACCTTGCGAAAATAGCCTTCCAGATCGAGAGAAGTCGGATACGGTGGCCCCTTGAACGCATAGGCCTTCAGAAATCCCCTAATTGCTTCGTTGACCTTGTCTTCCCCAATATAGTCCTGCAGGGCGTACATCACCATCGCACCCTTGTTGTAGTGAATGTATCCCTGGTTCGGGTCGACCTTGAACAGAGGATTCTCTTCGTTTCGTTCCTGCGCGCGACCACGCAGATACTGGTCGAGTTCGAATCGCAGGAAGGGCGTCATTGCATCTGGCCCGAAGTGATGCTTCATTACCATGAGGGCCGTGTACTGAGCCATGGTCTCGTCGATCGATGTAGCACCTTCGACGTAGGCCGAGATTACCTGGTGCGCCCACCATTGATGTCCGGTCTCGTGCGCCGTGACGTAGAAAGGTAGATCCAGAGCGTCAGGTTTTTTGCTGGCTCTGGTGAGGAAGCCGATTGACTCGGAGAACGGGATGGTGTTGGCAAAGGACTCGGCGAATGTCCCATAGCCCGGAAACTCGATGATGCGAAGCTGATGGAACTGGAAGGGGCTGAAATTCGCCGTGCAGTAAGTTAACGTCTCCTTCATGCTCTCCATCATGGTGTCCAAGTTGAACTCGTGCCCGGGCTGATAGTAGATCTCCAGGTTGACGCCGTCCCAGCGGTCGCGGCGCACCGCGTAGCGTGCCGACTGTATCGAATAAATGTCCAGAATGGGCGCGTCCATTTTGTAGTGGAAGTAGCGTCGCCTACCTTCTACCCATTCCCTCTGCAAGTATCCGGGCGCAATGGCAATCTGGTCGGCGCTGGTCCCAACGGTCGCATCGAAGCTGATCCAGTCAGCATCGAAGCTTCCACTGCTGTACTGGACTGCAGCTACGTCATCGAACCCGGGTAATCGCCTCACTTTCTCCAGACCGTGCTTGTGGCGCGTACTGTCGTCGGTCAATTCGATGTCAGGCGCGTAACCGATGTAGGGAAGATAACGATCATCGAGGAAGGTGCCATTGCGCACGATATCGGTGTTGGGCTGCGAATTGCCGAATCCCGGATTGTCGTATTGCAGTGCAAAATCAAGCTCA
>CAZDYZ010000582.1:0-2123 GCA_964509525.1 uncultured Acidobacteriaceae bacterium | reverse complement strand
TCTGCGCGGGTGACGCGAACTTCTGTTGCGGAATGCGGAGCGTCGCTACCGAGACGCGCGGCGACAGCTTCTCCGGCCACAGCACTGCGTTGTTCTCAATGGGCATCCGGTAGGGATCGGTCTGCAATTGCAAGCGAATGTCAAACTCAACATCCTCCTGGTCAAGCGTGGCGACCATGGCATTGCGTAGATAGTCATCGGGAGGGCGGAAGGGAAGCCGCGGTATCGGGGTCCGTTTTTTTCGTTTCGGCCAGATCGAATACTGCATTGCCTGACCTTCTCCCAGCAGATACGGAACGCAACTGAAGTACGGCGCCTCAAAAGGGCTGCTCTGTGTCTTGATGTACAGCGACTGCATGATGAGGTCCAGGACGTGCGAACGGTGCAGGTTGAGGAAGTAAAAGATCGATGCGTTTCTTAGGCTTTCCAGCTGCAACTGTGCGTTGGCGTTGACGTTCGGCGTCACGAAGGTTGCCGTGGAAACGCCGAACATGTCCTGGGTGAACTTCTCCTCCTCCATCAGCTTGGGTCCCGGCACACCCATCAGTTTGATGCTGATGCTCATGAAGCCAACGTCGTCAATGTCCGGCGTAATGTAAGGACCGGGTCCGGAGAACCGCACCCAGGCACGAAATGTTTGCGGCTTCGCAAAAATGCCGTGTTGCAGCTCGGGAGCGAGATTGTCATGGACAAGGAACTCAGCACGCACGATACCGTGGGTCTTGGTGTTCCCTCCGCGCTCGAACCCCCCAGGCTTCCACAACAAGCGCATCTGCTTCTGGAAGCTGTCGATGATTGAGTCAACGTAGGCCTCTTCATCCGGAAGCGGACGTTCTTCGGCGATCCTCATGCCTTCGTTTGGACGCCTCATATTGATAAGGGCCGTGGTCAGGCGTGCGAGCGGATCGCGTAGCACAGCATCGAAAACGGGACGAAAAATTGGATCAAAACGCCGCTCCAAATGCACCAAAGCGGTCGACGTATTGGACAGCCAGTTTAAGAACGCCGAGCCGGTGTTGGCTTTCGGTATGGGACGACTCGTGTTTGAGCCAAGATCTACGATGGCAATCATTCCTTCGAATTTGTTCGCGCCCCACTATGGCGGCAGAGCAGGTTCTTGTCAATGGCAGGAAGCCTCTGGTAGCCGCTACGGATCTGCCTTGGATGCAGAAACCTTCTCCGCGTCCGCCAGAATCACGCCTGCCGCCTTCTCCCCAATCATGTAAACCGAGCTCGCAATAAAGAAACCGGGGATGCGGGGAAATACCGATGCATCCACCACGCGTAGGCCTTGAGTGCCATGGACGCGGAAATTGCTATCCAGCACACCCCCCTGCTCCTGCGGTCCTATCGCGCAACTGCAGGAAGCGTGATGACCCCAGGCGTTGCTACGTGTAAAGTCCCGTAGTTCATCGTCGGACTGAACGCGTTCTCCGGGAAGTATTTCCTCAGCGATAAGACCTTGTTGCTTCAGCTTCGCGGTTAACTTACGTACGAACCGGATACCGTCCACGACCGAGTCGAGGTCCTCGCCGTTGTCCTTGGTGCCTTCTTCAAAATAATGGAAGTTTACTTGCGGCACGTCACGTGGGTCGGCAGAGCGTAGCGTGACCTCACCTGCGCGATTGTTTGTATGTGCCTTTAGCACCGCCCAGGTCAGATAGTTGAGATTTTTGACGAAGAGGTCGGAGTAGCTGGGGAAATAGCCTTGGAAGCGACCGAGAAAAGCGACACAGAATAGATCGGGGAGTGGACGCTCGGGAGCCGAGCGCTTGAACAGCGCGAGTACTGCTCCATTCGTAATGTACGGGCCGGAATGCCTGGTTTTCCACTCGTGGAACTGGGGATCGCTGAGGTCGAACTTTGCACCCTCAAAAATGTGCCACTGATCGAAGTTCATACGGTTGACGACCGCGACCTCGTAGCGGTCCTGTAGGTTCTTACCCACACCCGGAAGATCGATCCTGACTTCGATTCCGTGCCTTTCCAGCTCCGCTCGCGGCCCGATGCCCGAGAGCATCAATAACTGTGGAGTATTGAAGGCCCCTCCCGCGAGTATGATCTCGCGCGAGGGATACAGCCGTCGATCTTCGCCAGGATGGTCGCTGGGCCGGACGTGAGCA
>CAZDYZ010000581.1:0-3950 GCA_964509525.1 uncultured Acidobacteriaceae bacterium | reverse complement strand
CCCGGCGGCCCGACGAAGCATAGGATTGGGCCCTTCATGCTTGGCCGCAGACGACGAACCGAGAGGTAATCGAGAATGCGGTCCTTAACCTTTTCCAGATCGTAATGATCGGAATCGAGAATCTCCTTCGCTTTCGGAATGTCCACTTCAATGCCCGACGATTTCTACCACGGTAGCACTGCGAGCCATTCGATGTAATTACGCGTCAGGGAATAGTCGGCGGCCATAGGCGACATGCGTGCCAACCGGCCTAGTTCCTTCAGTGCTTCTTTCTTGACGTCAGCGGGCATACCAGCTGCTTCGATCTTCTGACGAAGTTCTTCAGCGTCGCGGGTGGTTTCATCTTGTTCGCCAAGCTCCTTCTGGATGGCCTTCATCTGCTCCCGCAAGTAGTACTCACGCTGGGTCTGCTGGACTCGGTCCTGCACCTCGCTTTGGATCTTGTTGCGCAGTTGCTGGACTTCCAGCTCCTTAGCCAGGTGCTGGTTGATCTTCTCGAGCCGGATGCGTACGTCAGGCGTCTCCAGCACGTCCTGCTTGTCGCGTGTGGATAACGAGGGCAGGGAGGAAGCGATAAAATCGACCATCCGCCCGGCATCGTCGATGTTTCCGGCCACAGTTGAGAGTTCATCCGAAAGTGTAGGAGAGCCAGCAACGATCTGCTGGAACAGCGTCAGCACATTGCGTTGTAATGCCTCTATCTCGGCCCCTTTGGGAGCGGCTGATTCGGCTATAGTTTCTACGGTGGCGTGCATGAACGGCGTCAACTGTGTGTACTCCACCACCTTCACCCGCTCTAGGCCTTCAGCAAAAACGAACAGGCTCTGGTTGGGCATGCGGACAACCTTATGCACAACTGCGAGGGTTCCCACGGCATACAGATCAGTAGGTTGTGGCGAATCGACACGGGCTTCCCGCTGCGCGACCACGACAATGGTCTTGTCATCACCCAAGGAGTTGATCAGCTGGACTGAACTTTCCCGCCCCACGGTCAACGGCAGCACAGCATGGGGGAACAAAACAGTATCGCGTACGGGCAGGACAGGTAGTGTCCGGGCCTGGGTGGCGTCGTCACGAAGCTCCGGATCAACTGACTCTAACTCTTTCTTATGATTAGACATATTACTCCTTGAGTCAATCACACTCAAGCTTTAGATGTCACGTCGTGGCAAAAGATGCAACCCCGGAATCCCGAACACGATCGAGCAATCACCAAGACACTGGGAGCTTCCCACAATCGCTGTTATCGGCACCCTCCCCAATTTCCTCTACGGACAAGGTATTCGGCAACCTACCGTCGGTTTCCACCTAATGGAGCGCTGATGCCGAGTGGTGCAGTTCCAGAAGCACAGGATTGTATCAAGGAAAGGCAATCTGCAACCCTATAAGTCTTGTTTGCACTGGACTCCTCACATCTACGCGCTTTCCTGACCTGCTTTGGGTCCCGAATGGGAACCCTCCCTTGATCCTCGATTCTGGCACTAAGCCGAATCGGTCTTGGCTGCGGGATAAATCCCCAGGACCTTCACAAACTCGGCGATCTCCGCTAGGTGCCGCAGCGCGTTGCGAGCCGCTTCATCATCACCGCGCAGAATATCCACGAAGAAAACATATTCCCACGGGTGACCGCGAATGGGCCGCGACTCGATCCTGCTGAGGTTGATGTCGCGCAGGGCGAAGACGCTGAGGGCTCTGAAAAGGACACCGGGAAGGTTTTTCAGGGCAAAACTGACGGATGTTTTGTTGGCCCCTTTGCTGATCTTCTGCAACTTACCGATCAAAAGGAAGCGGGTGTAGTTGTGCTGATCGTCCTCAATGCTCGCCAGCAGCACGCGGCCTCCATATTGCTGCGCTGCACGTGCGGGGGCGATTGCAGCCGCATCGCGCAGCCTTTCGGTAATAACGTGCCGCACGCTTCCTGCCGTGTCATAGAAAGGTACAGCCTGGATCTTCGGACGCAGGCGAAAGAAGTTCCGGCACTGGTCCAGCGCCACGGGATGCGATAATACACGGTGTACGCCCTTCAGCTGCACTCCTTGCGGAGCGATCAGGTTGTGGCGTATCCGCAAGGGGAACTCGCGGTGGATGAACACTTCGCGGGCGAGCAGCAAGTCGAAGTGCTCAGCCACCGATCCCGCCAGCGAGTTCTCAATGGGAACTACTGCCGCTTGTACCGAGCCGTTCTCTACGCGCTCGAACACCTCGACCGAGCGTGCGCAAGGCACCACGGTGGCCCGGGGCAGCATTTTTTCCGCGGCTTCGTGGCTGAAGGAACCGAGCTCTCCCTGGATAGCAACTTTCATCCTCTGGCGCAGCATAGCAGAGTGCGATCTGAGTATCACGTGGAGACTTGCCTGCACCTCAGTAATTCTTGACAGGGAATCTTCGTGGGAAATGCGAAGGCGCTAACAACCACTCGGCCCAGAACTCGCGTCACAGAGGTAGCTCGTCACCGCGGGCGAGGGGAAACGGGAGGGAGTGGAAACATGCTCTGGACACTTTTTGTTGTACTGCTAGTGTTGTGGTTGCTGGGAGTTGTGAGCAGCTACACATTGGGAGGATTCATTCACATTCTGCTGGTGTTGGCCATAGTGGCGTTGGTTTTCCAGCTCATTTCTGGTCGCCGGACAGTGGTTTGAAAGTTGCTAGGGCAAGTCTGAGCCACCTGGGAATTACCCGCAATTCACCGCGTTCTTCGTACAGGCGCGACCAGACTGGCACGGACGCCCTCGTCTTGCTACAAATGTTTTCCCATAAGGAACGCGTCTAGCGATTGAGCGGAGTAATACTTCGGCAGGGTGCGAAGGATCTCGTATTCGAGCTTGCGATAAAGCCTTAAGGCGGCTTCGTTGTTGACTGCAGTTTCCAAATACACCTCCTTGCAGCCGATGGTTCGCAGTCGCTGCTCACACTCCTGCATCAGCCGTGAAGCCAATCCAAGACGCCGCGATTCGGGGGCGATGTCCAGCGTCAGGATGCGTCCAACTCGCCCGCGAATGGGATGGGCGACTACGAAGCCTGCAATTGCCTGTCTTCCGAAAGCCTCGGGCCCTTGGTGAGAGGTGCCGTTTCGCATTGGGTTTGCCGGCTGCGCCTCTGCCACCAAAGTAATTGCATTGCGCTTCATGATGAATCCTGTGAGGTCCATCTGCGTGTAGGCGATGCCTTCGGGAAAGCAGAGTTGGTCAATCTGCCAGAGGCGGTCAAAATCGGCAGCTTGATAGTCGCGGATGGTGAACGGCACGTCAGTCGTCTGGGCATTCACTGGCAGCTCTGCAAACCACATCGTATGCGGCCGACATTCTCGATCTTCTTGAGTGCGATGATCGCCACCCATTCGTTGTCGCGGTTCATGTAACGGACTATGTCGCCGCGCAGCAGGTCTGCTCCGGGCCGAGGAAGCAGATCTTCGTGATAGTCGAAGAACCTCTGCTGCAGCCTCTCGCCGAAGGGCAAGGCCCGCAACAACGGGTGCGGAGGTTGCCATTTGGTGGTGAAAAGCAGCACGACGTCAAACTGATCGGTGGCTTGCGACGCCCGCACCATTTCCTGTGGCGAAAAGTTCTCAATGGGCACCACTGTCAGCGGCTTTTTGACATAGCCCAGGAAGGGCCGCGTGAGCTCATCTGACGCAGGCCAGGAGGTGAGCACGCGGCCCTGCAGGCAACGCGCCCCGAGCTCGTCGGCAGCGAGCCTGTGCAGGATGACGTATTCGCGATACAGCAGCGTGTCCTCGGGAGCGATGCGATACGGGGGCGGAATGAACAGTTGGGCTACAAATGTTGCACACGTAAACGCAATCCACCAGGTCCAGGACTGAATGCGAAGACGCATCGTGGAGACGCATATCAGGATCACCAGCGGGACGACGGGAAGCATGTAGTGGACCAGCACGGCGCCTCCGGCAACCGAGAGCACGGCGATGTTCGCGACGATGAGTACTGCAAAAA
>CAZDYZ010000580.1:0-3383 GCA_964509525.1 uncultured Acidobacteriaceae bacterium | reverse complement strand
ACGCTACATATTCAAAGAAGCAATGAGGGGAATCCTGCCCGAGTCAGTGCTATTCAAGAAGAAACACGGATTCGGCGTGCCGCTGGCCTCCTGGTTTCTCCAGGACCTGACCTTGAACCGAATGATGCGCGATGTATTGTGCGACTCTCGCACTCGGCAGCGCGGAATCTTTCGTCCATCCTTCCTCGATCAGCTGATGGATCTGCATCGTCGTGAGGACGCGAAATTTTATGGAGAAATTATCTGGTACCTGCTGGTGCTGGAGTTATGGCAGCGCAGGCACGCAACGCCGGTACGGGAGTGTGCCTTTGCGCATTGATTCCATCAGTACCGAAGCGGAGCTGCGCCGCCTGGAGCCGGAGTGGAACGCCCTGCTGCACCGAAGCAATGCGGACACCATTTTTCTGAGTTGGGAGTGGATTTCGTCGTGGTGGTCGTGCTATGGAGGCGCCAGGCGATTGCAGGTTCTCGTGGCGCGGGACGAGGAAGGCGTCTGCCAGGGCATCGCTCCCCTTTACGTCGAAATTCGCAAGACAGTGGGGCGTTCCCTACGCGGTCTGCGGCTTCTCGGAGACGGCTCTTACGATTCGGACTACCTGGATTTCATCGTCGCCCGGAACTACGAGCCAGATCTGACAGCTACTTTTCTGGATTACATTGCACGCATGGACAACTGGGACGTGGCGCAACTGAACGAAATACCTGCGAACAGCCAGACCGTCGACATGATTACCGACTTCTGGGCAAGCAGGGGTTATTGCGAACGTCGCGAGGTCCCGTGTCCGGCAATCGATTTGCCCGACAGTTGGGACCAGTATCTCCAAATGCTTCGTCCGCGGTTCCGCACCGCCGTGCGTAGTGCACTTCGCAATGTTGAGCAACTGCCCGGGGAGGTCGAGAAACTCGCTAGCGAAAGCCAGCTTGCTGTTTGGCTCAGTGAGCTATTCGCTTTACACGGCGACCGCTGGCAAACCCGCAACCAGAGCGGTGTATTCGTCAGCGCATCCAAGCGCGAGTTCTACCGCACTCTCTCGATTTCCCTCCTGCAGCGAGGCTGGCTGAGTTTTACTCGCTGGCGGGTTCAGGAGGCGGCTCTGGCGTACCAGTTCGGTTTTGTGTATCAGGGGTGCTACTACCAATTGCAAGAGGCTTTTGATCCGGCCAGCGCCCATATCGGGCCAGGCATCAGCCTGCGCGCGGCGGTAATCCGTGACCTTATAGCAGCCGGAGTGCGCAAGTACGATTTCCTTTCAGGTAGCGGCCGCCACAAGACCGACTGGGCAACCAAGGATGGCAGGAGTGTTCGTCTTGCTGTCGCACCACGAACGCAAGCGGGATTTGCCTCTGTCCGGCTTCCTGTGTTGATGGAGTTGGCCAAGGAACATATTAAGAGCGTTACACCGACTGTCGTGCTGAATGCCAGGAAGAGATTGAGTTCCGGGAATGGACCAGCTACTGGCAAGAGTCCAAGCGCGGGATTCTCCCCAAGGTCTCGTGACCTGGCTGCGCGGGCGCTTCTGGGAAGCGGCGCGATGGCTTTGACGCGGCAGCTTGCGAAGAAGTTTGAGATCGGCGGGTGGGGCCCAGTGGTGTTGCGCAAACGGACAACGCCCAAGTTTGTCATTCTGAGCTACCACCGGGTCGGAACCAGCGGAATCCCGCTGTATTGTCAGCTCGCCCCGAAACTGTTCGAAGCGCAAATGAAGTATCTCCGTGCCAATTATCCGATTTTGTCGATTACCGATATACATGAGCGGCTGCGGTGTCCCACGGGTGCACAGATGGGTGTTGCTGTCACCTTCGATGACGGATATCTCGACACATACACCGAGGCGTATCCCATTCTCAAAAGGTACGACATACCGGCGACCATTTATGTGGTGGCGGGATTCGTGGAGACAGGCAGGGTCGGGTGGTACGACCGACTGTTTCTCCTGCTGAGGCACTACCCGTTCGATAAGCTCGATCTGCTTCTGGACCGTCCACGGCGATTTGAACTCGGTTCGGAGCAGTCGAGACGTCGGGCAGCGGAGAAGATCGTGGCATTCCTGCGGGCTGTCCCGGACCACAAGCGAGTAGAGATATGCCAGCAGCTCGAGGGCATGGTGCAAATGTCGGAGCAAGAGCTTGCCGGACGGATGATGAGCTGGGATCAGGTTCGCGAAATGCGGTCGGCAGGCATGAGCTTCGGGTCACATACCATGACGCATAGGGTACTGAGCCAGCTGAAAGTGGAAGATCGAGAGTACGAACTTTCAGCTTCGAAGGTTCTCATCGAGGACCGGATCGGAGGACCAGTAGAAGATTTCGCGTATCCCTTTGGTAAGCGTGCTGACTATGGGCCGACGGCGCGGGAGTTGCAGAGCTTTGGATATCGGTCTGCGGTGACAGCCGAATCGGGAGCAAACCGACCCTCGGCGTCGCTTTATGAATTGCGGCGAATGTCGACTGGTGGCGAAGAATCCATGCCGCACTTCATGTTGAGGATCAATCGGTTACTTCTCATGGACGAGGAAGTTATAGGCAGCAAAGCCACGCCGGCATCAGGGCCTGCCGGGGAATGCCTTAAGGCACGGCCGGTTGGAACGGACTAGACATGCGCGATGTCCTCTTATTGGCATTCATCGTCGGTGCGGCGCCGATCTGCCTGTTTCGGCCATACATTGGCATTCTCCTATGGTTCTGGGTCACCTTGGTGAATCCGGCGGGATATGTATATGGGTTTGCAGCAGGGTTACCGTCGGCAGCTATTATCGCGGTGCCGACGCTCATCGGTGCATGTTTCGCCGCAACTAACCGCCGGTGGCTGCCGAAACAGATGGTTCTCGTATTTGTGTTCTGGGCTTGGATGGTCATTACCTACCTGCATTCGAAGCAGGTGCCGATTCTGGCTGACCACCAGAGTGAAAGCTGGAGTCGGCTGTTGGAAGTCAGCAAGATGCTCCTGATGACCGTCGTTACCGTTCTGTTGGTAACCACCAAGGAACGACTCAGATACCTGCTGTTGATGACCGCATTTTGCCTGGGCGTGCTGGCGTTAAAGGGAGCAGTTTGGGGGGTGCTGAGCGGCGGTGCATCTCGGGTATACGGAACCCATAGATCCTTCATAGCAGACAACAATGACTTTGCGCTGGCCCTGAACATGACACTTGCCATCCCTTTCTTCCTGGCGTCTGCAGAAACCAGCCGGAAGCTCCGGATTATATTGTGGGTCTTCTTCGGCGCGAGCATCATCTGCGTGGTTTTGACATACTCGCGAGGCGGGTTAGCGGCCCTTGCCGTTGTCTTGCTGGCATTGACCATCAAGTCTCGTCACAAACTCGTTGCCGCCTTGCTGACAGGTATCGCGGTGTTTGCCATGCTGACCGTCGCGCCGGACGGCT
>CAZDYZ010000579.1:0-7499 GCA_964509525.1 uncultured Acidobacteriaceae bacterium | reverse complement strand
CCATTCAGCGCCATGGGCATGGCAATTGGCTATTTTGCCAAGCCAAACTCGGCGCCTGGGCTGGTAAACCTGATTTACCTCCCTATGTCGTTCTGCTCGGGGCTGTGGATTCCCTTGTTCCTGCTGCCGCATGGTTTGCGGGTATTCGCCAAACTGCTACCGCCTTACCACCTTAGTCAGTTGGCCTTGGTTACGGTGGGAATGGTGAATAATCCGACTCCCGCGTGGAAACACATCGAGGCGCTCCTCGCTTTCACACTGCTCTGTCTTGGGCTGGCGGGATGGGGTTATTGGCGTGACGAAGGCAAAACGTATGGGTGAAACATTGATCGCAAGCGGTGTCGGCGGGGCAAGCCCGGGGAGCCCTAAACACCGGGTTAAGCAAAAGACTACCGTGTCACGCCAGGGCTGGCGCAGCTTGCCCGCGGAACAGGATGCAAACCTTCGGATAACCGGGCGACAAGCAACCCGTGCAAAAGGAGGGCAACATGAACAGCCAAGCATTGCAATGGATTCTTTGGGCCATCGCAATGGTCGTGTTTCTTGGACTTACCCTGACCGGCCACACGACCTTGCTGGGGCTGGCCATCACGGCGGTCGCCCTGCTCTGGTATACCGTTGTGCCGGAACCGCGCTCCAGACGACAATAATGCGAAAGAGGTTGGCAGCACTCATGGACACCCTCAAGGTGATCTGGTCGAAGATTTATCCCAATGATGACAAGCACAGCTGGATGCCGCTCGTCTGGCTGCCATTTCTGATCTGGTTCTTTGTCAACCCCTACTGGCAGCACGCCGGACCGCTGCTATGGGTCGGAAACACCCTTTATGGTCTGTTCTTTATCTGGCTGTACATCTATTCCTTTTCTCGACCCGAGCCCCGCCGTCTTTATGCCATAGCCGCCATGATGCTGATGGCGGCGATCGCGATACCTGTCAACGAGAATGGAGCCTGCCTGCTTGTATATGCGGTCGCCGCGGGCGGCTTTACCACGAGTCTTCGGCGGGTGGCGCTGCTGGTCATCCTGAACCTTGCCATTCTTGGCTTCTACTCCTACCGGCTCCATCTGCCCATCGGATTTTGGGGTTCGATGCTGCTACTGATCGTCCTGGTGGGTTTCATGACCCATAGCGGGGCAGTCAGCCATTGTGCGGCTGAGAGACTGCGCGTGGCGAACGAAGAGATCGAACATCTCGCCAAGGTCGCCGAGCGCGAGCGTATCGCCCGCGATCTGCACGACTTGCTGGGTCATACCCTCTCACTCATTACCCTCAAGGCAGAGTTGGCGCGGAAGCTGGTGGACCGCGACCCCCAGCGCGCCAAGCTCGAGATGCAGGAAGTGGAACAGACCTCACGCGCCGCCCTGGCCGATGTGCGCGAGGCCATCAGCGGTTACCGTGGTCAGGGTCTCGCCAGCGAACTCATACGTGCGCGTCAGACGCTGGAGACCGCCGGCATCAGCGTGGACTGCGACACGTCCGATGTCCCGCTCAGTCCCGCACAGGAATCCGTGCTGGCGCTGGCACTGCGCGAAGCCGTGACCAATGTTGTCCGTCATGCGCAGGCGCAGCGTTGCAGCGTGCGGCTGAGCCGCAATGACGAGATTTGTACGCTGGAGATCACCGACAATGGCCGCGGCGTCAACGCCCCGGAGGGCAATGGCCTGAGGGGTATGCGCGAACGCCTGGAGGCAATTGGCGGTTCACTCCAGCGCCAGACCGCGGCCGGGACCCGTCTTGTCATTCACTTGCCTCTCGCTTCCGCCACCTCTGCTCTGCGAAACTGAGAGCGTGCCACAAGCCAAGCATGGCAAAATCCGGGTCGTCCTTGCTGAGGACCAAGCTATGGTGCTGGGCGCGCTCGCCGCGTTGCTCGATATGGAGGACGACATCGAGGTTATCGCCCGCGCCGGCTCGGGCGACGCAGCGCTGCGCACCGTAGAGCAGGTGCGTCCTGACGTCTTTATCACTGACATCGAGATGCCCGGGCTCACCGGCCTGGAAGTCGCATCCGAGCTCAAGCGTCGAGGCGTTCCCGTTCGCGTGATCATTCTCACCACCTTCGCACGCGCCGGTTATCTGCGCCGCGCCCTCGACGCGGGGGCTTCGGGATATCTGCTCAAGGACATGCCCGCCGAACAACTCGCCGAGGCAGTGAGGCGCGTCCATCGCGGCTTGCGCGTCATCGATCCCCAACTCGCCGCCGAGGCCTGGTCCGAGGAGCCTGATCCGTTAACCGAGCGCGAACGCCAGGTCTTGCGCCTTGCGGGAGAAGGCATGGCAAGCTCCGACATCGCCACGGAACTGAATCTGTCCGAGGGAACGGTGCGGAATTACCTCTCGGAAGCGATCAGCAAACTCGGCGTCTCCAACCGTGTCGAGGCCGCCCGCATCGCCCGGGCCAAGGGATGGCTGTGAGCCCGCACGATGGTTTCCAGGTGATTCCCTACTTCCCCATGGTCTCTCCAGTTGGGCAGCGCTGATTGCCTAAGGGCTGCAGGCCACTGTTCCTGCTCCGCTGGACGCTGTTGCTCTCTTGCAGCAGGAGAGCAAGGGGAAATCGCCGGCATCTGTCAATAGTTGCCAGACTTCAAGCTATATCCGGTTGGCCAGTCCCGCGTCTGTGAGCGTGACGCTGCCAACCGTGTGTAGGTTGTAGTTTGGTTGCAGGTCGCTGCTCCGCACGAAACTATCGGAAAGCCGTGCTTTTGCCGGAAGAAAGGTATAAGCTGCGATGGTCGCCATGCCGCAGATAGGGGAACAGGTTTCTCTGATCGAGCAGTTCACGGATTCGGCGATTAAGGCTGTCGCCACAGTGGAGGTGGTTGATCGTACTCCCTCGGCGCTGTGTGCGGCCATTGCCGGTGCTGCCCCAGAGGCGCGGCGTATTCTCTACGCTCCTCCGCAGGACCTTCCGGCCGCGCTGTTCAGCGATTTCGCAAGAGATCCTCGAGTTCGGGTCGACGCCACTGCCGATGAGCTGGTTCATTCGGCGGTAGGCGTAACGGAGGCTTTCGCCGGAGTGGCGCGCACTGGTTCAGTTTGTGTAGACATCAGCTATCAGCGCACCGGAATGGTCAGCTTGCTGGCGCCACTGCAAATCGCGATCCTGGCCGCAGAAACGATCGTGCCACAGCCGCGCGATCTCTTCCGCACCGACGTGCTCGATGGCAAAGGCTTGACACGTGACTTCGTCTTTGTCACGGGTCCCAGCGCCACCGCCGACATGGGCCCGCTGGTACGCGGCGTGCACGGACCGCACAAGCTGCACATCATCCTGTTGAGGTGAGCATGGCCACAGCCGTTGATCCTGCCGACATCAATCCGCGCCAGGTGGCCAACAAGAGCAAAAAAAAAGCGCTGCTCGACGCCATTCGCATGACACTGGGTGTGCAGAGCGCTGCCATTCGACACAACACCCAGACCTTCAACCGTAATCGCTACGTTGCTACTGGACTGCTGGCCGATTACAACCAGCTGAAAGACCGTGCACGCCAGATTAAAGAGAACGCCATTGCCAATCTCCCGCAACTGCTGCGGCAACTCGAAGCCAGCGTGATCGCCAACGGTGGGCATTTCTATCTGGCGAAAACGGCGCCCGATGCCAATGCATACATTCGCGACATTCTTCGGCGGCACAACGCCAAGCTGGTCGTCAAGGGCAAAAGCATCACATCGGAAGAGACCCGTCTGAACCGCACGCTGGAAGCCGCAGGCGTTAAGGTCGCAGAAACGGACCTGGCAGAGTTCATTCTGCAGGTCGCCGACGAGCAGCCATCGCACATCATCGCGCCTGCACTGCACTACTCCCGTGAGCGTATCACTGCCCTGTTCAAACGCAGGTTCACCACCGATCTGCCGCTCGATACCGGTGAAGAGCTAACCAAGTTCGCCAGAGAGAAGCTGCGCGAGCAGTTTATTGCGGCTGATGCCGGCATCTCCGGTGCCAACCTCATCGCCGCCGACAGCGGCTCTATCATGCTGGTAGAGAGCGAAGGCAACATCCGCATGACCACCCTCTTGCCCCCGCTGCACATCGCTATCGCAGGCATCGAGAAGGTCATCCCCTCACGCGCGGATTTCGGTGTTTTCCTCGAACTGTTGCCGGCGAGCGGAACCGGTCAGCCCCTCACCTCGTACGTCAGCATCATTCATCCTCCGCTAAAAGCGCCGACCTTTGCCGCGCCCGGCAAGCAACCGGCCGGGGAGCGCGAGTTCCACATGGTGCTGATCGACAATGGGCGCAGCCGCATGCGCGACGACCCCGTGCTGCAGGAGGCTTTGTACTGCATTCGTTGCAGCGCCTGTCTGAACGTTTGCGCCAATTTCGAGACGGTGGGTGGACACGCTTTCGGTGGCGAGACCTACTCCGGCGGCATCGGTGGGTCTTGGGAGGCGGGCACAGGTCAGCTATTGAATGCCCGCTTCAGTGAGTTATGCACCGCCTGCTCGCGCTGCGTGCCCAACTGCCCAGTGCGAATTGACATTCCCTGGCTCAACGAAAATCTTCGACAGCGTATGAACCAGGCGCAAGGCTCTTCCCCGCTCAACTCTCTTTTCGGCAGGATGACCGGCACTGCTTCCGAGGATCTGGCGGCGCCCCTGCAGAAACAATTCTTCGGCAACTACGACACCTTCGGCAAGTGGGGGTCGCGGTTTGCTTCGCTGGCCAATGCTTCGCTGCATCTGCCAGGGGCGCGTCGTGCCATGGAGGGAGTTTTCGGGATTGATCACCGCCGTGCGCTGGCGACATTTCCGAAGAAAACCTGGGAACAAGTCTATCGTGAAGAGAAGGCGGAACCAGCCCCTCTCCAGCCCGGAGTGGTGATGCTGGCCGACATCTTTACTAACTACGGAGCACCCGAGCGCGGCATGGCTGCGATTCGGGTCCTGCGGGCGGCGGGGCTCGATGTGGTGCTCAGTCCAGCGATGCCCGACGGCCGCGCTGCCATGTCCCAGGGCATGCTTGAGACGGCCCGGCGGCAAGCTCGCGCCATCGCACCCATGCTGCGGCGGTATGTGGACGAAGGAAGGAAGATCGTTGTGCTCGAACCCAGTGTGCTGGCTATGTTGCGCCGCGACTTCAGGCACCTGCTCGACGGCGACGACACGCCGGCGTTGCTGGCTCAGAATAGCTTCGAGCCTCTGGAGTATCTGTGGCAGGTCGCGCAGGAACAGGGCCTAAATTTGGCACAGATGTTTTCTGCGAGCCGATGTCCGTACGGCGCGCGGCTGTTCTACCACTCGCATTGCCAGCAGAGGACATGCAATGCGGCTGCACAAACCGTCGAGGTGTTGCGGGCCGCAGGCTTCGATGTCGTGACATCATCGGTTGAGTGCTGCGGCATGGCCGGCAGCTTCGGCTACAAGCACGACTATTACGAACTCAGCATGGCGGTCGGCCAGGACCTGTTTGCGCAGGTGCGGTGCGCCGAGCAGGAAGGCGGCAGGGCCACGCTCGTCGCCAGCGGGGTTTCCTGTCATGAGCAGCTCTTGGCTGGAATGGGTCGCGAGGTTTTTCATCCCGCGGAGTTATTGGCCAGCACTCTTTCGCCGTCTGCATCACACCCCACTTAGGTTGGATCGACAGGGGCTCGATAGCTGAAGCCGCGTTAGGCTCACTTCCTCCAGAGGGTACACGACCTTTGTCGGCTCTGGTTAGCCAGATCGTAGCCCCGAGGCCCAATTGACCTCATTTTGGTTCCCGGCAGGTGGGCCCAGTTCAGTCTGAACGCCGGCACAGTTCCGCGTCGCGAAGCTGTCACCTGATGTTCCCGTGCCAGCGGTCGAAATAAGGTTCCGGTTTTGGGAAAAGTAGCCACGAATTTTCACCTCAGCGGTTACCTTAGATTTAACCAAGTTGTTACCGAAGAACTATTTACAAAAACCACGCTTCGCGGCACAATCATCTGGCAGTCAGGCAGTTCTGGGGGAGGGCTGCCTTCCGGGCGCTCTGCGTATTCCGCAGAGCGCTCTCGATTTTTGCGTTGAACTATCGCGGGCTTAACGCCATCTGCGCACCCACCCCCCAAAGGTGGGAGTTCCCGGGAGTGTGCGTCCTGTAGTGTCCTTGCGCATCCAATCTCATATCAGGGATGGTAGGATGAGTTACGACCCTGCGCGCCACAGGTGGCCGGGGCGGAGTCGGCCAAGGATCCCTCAGGAGGCAGAATGGCAAGTGAAGCAATTGTGGAAGTAACAGACGCCAATTTCGATCAGTTAGTGCTTAAGTCAGAGCAACCGGTCATGGTGGATTTTTGGGCGACGTGGTGCGGCCCCTGCCGGGCACTCGCGCCTATTGTCGATGAAGTGGCGCAAAGCTATAGTGGCCGCGTAAAGATCGGCAAGATGGATGTAGACAAGAACGCTGCCACCCCACAACGCTACGGCGTGCGTGGCATTCCCACGTTATTGGTCTTTAAGGGCGGACAAGTACGTGAGCAGATTGTGGGCTACGTGCCGCGGGAGAGGATCGAGAAGGCGCTGGACGAAAGCCTGTAAACCAGGAGGGTTCTTGCTGGCGCGGCTGCGGCCGCGCCATTTGCGTTCTTGGCCACAGCTGAGTTTCGAACCAATGGCAAAACGAATTGTCTTCGCCGTCTGGGGGTCACTCGGCGATCTTCATCCCTATCTAGCAATTGCCCTCGAGCTGCAAGCGCGCGGACACTTCTGCATCATTGCGACCCACTACGTCGCTCGTCCCACCGTGGAGGCTGCCGGAATGGAGTTTGCCCCCATGGGGCCGCACTTTGACCCTGGTCCCAAGGCGATGGAGCAAGCCATGCACCCGCGCCGTGGGCCCCGCTTTCTCCTCCGTGACCTGGTTTTTCCCTATACTCCTCTGTCCTTCGCGGATACCATGCGTGCCATCGTCGGCGCTGACCTACTGATAACCCATCCGATCGCCTATGGCGCGCAACTCGCTGCGGAAAAGTCCGGAATTCGCTGGGCCTCGACCACACTCGCGCCCATTGGCTTCATGTCGGCCTATGAACCGTCACTGCGCAGGCAATATCCGGCGCTGGCCCGGCTGAGGACACTTGGGCCCATGCTGGACCGCGCTCTAGTGCGTTATGGACGATGGGCCACCGCCAGTTGGACACGTCCGGTCCGGCAACTGAGGGCCCAACTCGGGTTGCCTCGCCGAGCCAGCCCGATCTTCGAAGGCCAGTTTTCTCCCGCGCTGACACTGGCACTATTCTCGCCTGCTTTCGGCCAGTCGCAGGCGGACTGGCCACCGAACACGTTTATTACCGGCTTTCCCTTCTATCACGAGCGCGCGCCACTTAATGCCGACCTGCGCAAGTTTCTGGAGGACGGACAGCCACCCGTCGTGTTCACGCTCGGCTCCTCAGCGTCGCTGGCGCCGGGCGCTTTCTTTCGCGAGAGTCTGCGGGCGATCAGGAGCCTAGGCTGTCGCGCCGTTCTTATTGTCGGCACATTTGTCCCAAACGCAATCCCACTCCCCCTGCCGCCTAATGTCGCGGTCTTCCCCTATGC
>CAZDYZ010000578.1:0-3365 GCA_964509525.1 uncultured Acidobacteriaceae bacterium | reverse complement strand
ACCGGAGCGATTCTGAGAGTTTTCAGGTTTATGCCGAACTTAGGGGTGGGCTGCCTGTCGCTGAAAAGCCACCAAGTTCGCCGTGAGCGCTCCGGTTATGATAAACCGGGAGCGTATTCTATTGATATATATATATTTGGTAGGTCGAACATGCCGGTGCAAGCTTGGTTGACTTTGATTTTGTTGGCCACAATGTTCGCGGTAATGGCTTGGGACAAGCTGCCCACCTGGGTGGTTTTCCTGGGCGCCATGACGGTCGCTATGACCCTGCAACTGGCGCCCCCAACTGGGCTCTTGAAGGGCTTTAGCAACGCGGGCGTGCTGACAGTCGCGGCCTTGTTTCCGGTGGCGAGCGGCATGTACTCCACGGGAGCTATCTCCCTACTATCGCAGCGCTGGATTGGCCATCCTAAGACTGAAACCAGTGCGAATCTCAGGGTTCTGCCGCCGCTGGCGATTGGCAGTGCTTTCATCAACAACACTCCCATGGTTGCCATGATGATCCCTGTTGTGGGAGATCTCAGGCGGCAGGCGGGTCTCCTGGCTCCCAGTCTGCTTATGGGAATCAGCTTCGCCTCGATCCTAGGCGGGAACACCACGTTGATTGGCGGTGCTGTCAATTTGATCGTCGCTGGCATGACCGGGGATGCGATCGCAGCGGGCAAATTGCCTGGCATGAAACCGATCGGGATGTTTGATCTGTCTTGGGTAGGAGTGCCGGCAGCCGTAGTCGGTCTGTTGTACCTGGTCTACATTGCTCCTCACCTGTTGCGCGGGTTGAAGTTGGACGACGTTACGACTGTGGCCAAACAGAAATACTTGAGCCAGTTCCAAGTACTGCCCAATTCAACCCTTGAGGGAAAGACCATCGAAGGTGCGCAACTGGCATCCGCAGCGGGCCGACAGCTGCACTCGATCTGCCGTGATGGTGTAAAGCTTGCCTATTCTCCCGACCTGACTCTGCGGGGTGGCGATGAGCTAACATTTGCCTCTTCTGCTGAGGCGTTGTGCGGACTGTGGACTACGATCGGTTTAGTCCCAGCACGCGGTACCGCGATGAGTAGCGCGCGACATCAGCATCAGCTGGTGGAGGTGGTAGTCTCCGCCAAGGCTCCGGCGATTGGACATCGGCTCTCGGAACTACCACTTCCCGGGAGTCCTTACCAGGCAAGGCTAGTCGGCCTGTCTCGCCACGGAGATGCTCCAGCAGAACTCGAAAATCTGTACGTGGAGCCGGGAGACGCCGCGGTGTTAGAAGTAAACGACGGCTTCTTTCAGGACAACCGGCGGGAGTCAGACTTCCTCGTCATCAAGACATTGGAAGGGAATAGGGTAAAGCGCGTGGACCGGGCGATCATCGCCACCCTCATTACCGTAGCGATGGTTGCTCTGGCCGCTTCCGGGGTGATCAGCATGCTGAACGCTGCCTTGCTGGCAACTTTTTGCATGTTGTTCGCTGGCTGTCTCACCAGCGAGCAGGCATGGCGCAGCGTGCAATGGAAAACCATCGCGGTGCTCGGAGCGGCACTCGGCCTCGAGTCTGCGATTGCGGGAAGCGGTTTGTCGGCCAAGATTGCCCAAATCTGTGCGTCCCTCGGTGGCAGCAGCCCGAGGATCGCCCTCGCAGTGGTGTTCGTAGGTACCATTGTAATGACCAATCTGATCAGCAATGCTGCCGCCGCGGCTTTCATGTTTCCCGTCGCCCTTTCGATGTCGGAGATGCTGGGCGTGAGTTTCAAGCCATTTGCCATGATCATCATGATTGCTGCCTCCTGCGCCTTCATCAATCCTGCAGGTTTTCAAACCAATCTGATGGTCCAAAAGGAAGGCGGATACGGGTTCATGGACTTCGCCAAGGTGGGCACCCCCCTTACCTTCATCGTGGGAGCAGTTGTAGTTCTCCTGGCCCCAATCGTGTACGTCTTCTGAGCCATCGAGCTGCTTTACCATTCTCCTGTGCGGAATGAGTCCTCCTATGCTCAGAGGAACGTCCGAACCTAACCTGGATTTGATCATTCCTGAAGCCCGGGCTGCCCGCCGCCGTCAAATGAGTCCAAACACCGCCTTGCAGCGGGGACTTGGCTTCAGTAGGAATGCCGAGGGGAGATTTTCCAGTCGATGCCTTCTGGCTATTTGGAACCACCGCCGGGTGCCAGACCACGGTATTTCAGCATGGGTTCAATGGTGGGCTTTGTCCCACGCCATGCTACGTACAGCTTCTCCAGGTCTTCGGTGTTACCGCGCGACAGCACCATATTGCGGAAGCGGTCGCCATTAGCACGAGACAAACCATTGTGTTCTTCGAACCATTGAAAAGCATCGTCTGCCAGCATCTGGGTCCAAAGGTAGGCATAGTAGCCCGCCGCGTATCCGCTGCCCCAGATGTGGCTGAAAAAGCTTGAACGGTAACGTGGTGGTACGTAACTCATCGAGAGATGGGTTTGCTGCAACGCTTCTGCTTCGAAGGAATCCGGCTTCTGTAGTGGAGCACTTGGTGGAAGCGTATGCCACTTCATGTCGAGTTCGGCGGCAGCCAGCAGTTCAGTGGTGTCGTAACCCTTGTTAAAAGTAGCTGCTTTCTTGATCTTCTCGACTAATTCGGCGGGCATGGGTGCGCCGCTGTTGTAATGCTTGGCGTAGTGCTGGAAAACCGAAGGGTAGATCGCCCAATGTTCATTGAACTGCGATGGGAACTCGACGAAGTCGCGTGCCGTGGCGGTACCGGAAAGACTAGGATACTGAGTGCTGGAAAACATACCATGCAGTGCATGACCGAATTCATGAAACATCGTTCGGACGTCATCAGAGGTGAGAAGGGCTGGCTCACCAGCAGCCGGCATGGCAAAATTCGCAACATTGACAACAACCGGTTTGGTACCTAACAGTTGAGACTGGTCAACAATGCTGTTCATCCAGGCGCCGCCTTGCTTATTGTCGCGCTTGAAGTAGTCGCAGTAAAACAAAGCCAGTGAACTGCCGTCGGCGTTGAATACCTCAAACACGCGCACCCTCGGGTCGTATACGGGAAGATCTTTGCGCTCCTTGAAGGTGATCCCATAGAGTTGATTCGCGGCATAAAAAACACCGTTCAGCAGCACATTATTTAGCTCGAAATATGGCTTGACCTGCTCCTCGTCGAGATTGTACCTAGCTTTGCGAACCTGCTCGGAGTAGAACTCCCAGTCCCAGGGCTCAAGCTTGAACCCGTTTTTCTGCTGGTCAATTACCAGCTGGATGTCTTGTGCTTCGCTGGCAGCTCGTGCCGTCGCCGCCGGCACGAGCGCGTCCATGAATTTCAGCGCCGCCTCTGGCGTCTTGGCCACGTGGTCTTCAATCTTCCAGGCTGCAAAGGTCGGATAGCCGGG
>CAZDYZ010000577.1:0-7984 GCA_964509525.1 uncultured Acidobacteriaceae bacterium | reverse complement strand
AGCGTTGCGCGGCTCACGGTGGTACCACCGATGGAAACCGGCTTTAGAACCGCTACGGGCGTCAGTTTTCCGGTGCGACCCACCTGCACCACGATGTCGTCGATTTGCGTTATGGCTGACCGAGCGGCAAACTTGTAGGCGATCGCCCATCGCGGTGCTTTGCCTGTGTAACCCAGATCCTCCTGAAGCGCAATGCGGTCGACCTTGATGACGATGCCGTCAATCTCATACGGTAGGCTGTCGCGTTGCGCTTCCCATTCGTGGATGAACTCCCAAACTCGGTCGAGGGTGTGGACCAGCCGATGGTGGGGATTCACCTTGAACCCCGCACTCTGCAGTGCCTTCAGCGTTTGCGAATGCCGCTCGAACAGGGTACGACCGTTCGTGAACAGGGCATATGAGAAGAAGTCTAGCCGGCGTTGAGCTGTAATATTCGGCTCCAGCACCCGTACCGTGCCCGCCGTAGCGTTTCGTGGGTTGGCGAACTTTGGGAGACCCTGTTGCTCACGTTCGTCATTCAGACGCTGAAATGCGCTCAAAGGCATCAGCAGCTCACCGCGCACCTCAAAGTCGGCAGGCAGATCCGCCTGCGCCAGCTTCTTGGCTGGAATCGTGAGCGGAACACTACGCACCGTGCGAACGTTGAGCGTTACGTCTTCGCCAACCGTGCCATCGCCGCGGGTGATGCCGAGCGCCAGTTCGCCGCTTTCGAAGCGCAGCGCCAGCGACATGCCGTCAAGCTTGAGCTCGCAGACATAGTCCACGAATGACTCGCCGCTTAGTTCGTGCACGCGCCGCTCCCACTCGCGCAGCTCCTCTTCTGTGTAGGCGTTGTCGAGCGAAAGCATCGGCGTACCGTGTGGCACCTTGACGAAGCCCTGACGTGGCTTGCCGCCCACCCGCTGCGTGGGAGAGTCATGCGTAACCAGCTGCGGATGTTCAGCCTCAAGTGCTTTCAATTCCCTCATCAGGCGATCGAAATCGGCATCGCTGATTTCCGGATTGTCAAGAACGTAGTAACGATGTTCGTGATAACGGATCTTTTCACGCAGCCCATCAATCTTCTGCCGCAGATCTTTACTGGACATGCAGCAATTATGCCAGCACTCAAGCCAGCGGTTGGAGTTACGCCATCGGATTAACGGATTGCTGTTATTCTGGCAGATGCCTTGAAGCATGTGCTCAACAAGTGGGCTCTGTTCATCTTGGCCGCGCTGAAGCCGCTCGGAATATGGGGAGTCTTGGGCTTTGCCGTTGTGGACGCGGCTTTCCTTGGCATGCCCCTCGACGCTATTGTGGCTGGCTACGTCTGGGTCCACCCACATCGCTTGCTGTTGTACTGCGTTATGGCGGCAGCAGGCTCTGCCCTGGGCAGTGTCATCATCTACCTCATAGGCTACAAAGGAGGCGAGGTACTGCTGGTGAGGCGCATCGGGGAGAAGCGCTTCAACAAAATCAGGGCTGCCTTCGATCGTCACGAGTTTCTTGCGATCATGTTGCCCTCGATGCTACCCCCGCCAACGCCCTTCAAGCTATTTGTGCTATCCGCAGGCATGGCTGAAATGCGCTTCAACCACTTCCTGGCCGCAATCTTCCTCGGACGCCTGCTGCGCTTTGTAATCCTGTCGTTCCTTGTGATTCATTTTGGTCCGGAGATAGTGGACTTCTTCGGCGGTATGGTGCACAACCACCTGCGAATCATGATCGCGGTCATTGCGGCTGCTGCACTGATTGCCTGGTGGGTCTGGCGCACTCGCAAGCTGAGGGCGACAAGCAACAATAAGTAACCTACGAATGTGCCCTAAGAGCGCCTAAACCCAAAGAAGTTCCCTTTCCGAGCCGATAGAAGAGCTTGTCCCGGCGCCGATCTGCATCCAAACCCCACCCTCGATTGTTGTCGGAACTTGTGCAGAGTAGCTCCGATCGCGACACCAGGTCCGCCCTGGAGACTGCCCAATCAGACACGTTCGGCCTCTCCTTACGCGTTCTGCCCGAAGGTGGCATTCGATCACAACTAGGGAGTCCCCGGACATTCCCCGATGTAGATCTAATAGAATGAGTATGTTGCCGATGACTCAGCCGGATGCTCGGATTTTGTGAAATAGTTGCGGCTCGTATGGCGGGGCAGGCTATTCTCGACATAGTTCTTCTGTGACTGGAACGCAAGGAAGCACCCTATGTGCGGTAAGCGCAGGGGTTCTTCCCTGCGGGGCCGGTATTTGGTCGGGTGACAAAAACCCGAGCGAGCGAAGAGGAGCCGTTTCTGGCTCCGCTATCTGGCGATCAAGGCACTGGTTGCGCGCTCCCGGCTGGCTAGATAGCCAATGCCGAAGAAGACGGCAGTGAACAGCATGTCGGAGGCCACCGTGCTCCGGAAGAATGGCAGACCAGCGACGTAGCATGCCATGAGGCCGTCAAAGGTCTTGGGATACATATCGCGCCAGACCGCCCACACGGTGAAGTTGCTGACAAGAAAGAATGACACCGAGGCGGTCAGCGACGCCACGCCTAGGCGAATGGGCGAGAAGCCCTTGATGAACCGCGTGCCGAGAAGCACCATGGCCGCGTACCAAATCCAAGTGACGAGATGGTCGGCACTCAGCGGATAGGCGTACGTCACTCGCGTGAGATATACGTCGGAGGCGAGCAGCAGGGCAACCGGAATCCACATCTGCTTGCGCGGCATGCGGGCGCCGAAGTATAGCAGCGCAGCAGCGACGGGCGTGAAGTTGAAAGGCAGCGCCAAGAATCGCATGTGTACGGCGATGGCAATGGCCACAAACAGATACGCAAGCATGTTCACCTCGATGCCAGGAATGCATCTTGATTCTGTACGCGCGCCGAGCGCCCCGTCAAGGGGTGTTTGCTTGCCCAAGTAGCATTCTGCCGTGCCCAAACAAGTATTATGGCCTTTCGGGTTGCTGCTCTAGGCTTTCCGGCGACGGTGAGTTACGGGATGTCATGCCCTCCTCGAGCACGCGAAGGTCGGGGCTGAACACAACATAGCCTCCCAAAGGGGTCTTTTTCTGCAGGTCTGGATAGTCGTAGCGCAGGTCCGAGAAGTCAACGAAAAAGCCGGGCACAGGGCCATCCAGTTTTTGCACCTGCACGTAAGGAAATACTGCCCAGTCAAGATACACACGGCCGAAGTATGATGATTTCGCAGCGCGCGTTACCTCAGTTTCCTCCGGCTTGTAGAAAATTCGAGCCTGCGATTCATCGATCTCGGGGCCGAGCGAGTTTACGGGAAGGGTTTCAAAGAAATCGGCAGTCTCAACAACGCCGTGCCAGCGAAACGGACTGATCATGTAGGGATAAGCTGCAACACGCAACGGAACGGCTTGGTGATAGAGGAACGAGTTCATAGCGTTTAGCGCGCGGCGATGCTGGTTGTCGCGCACGCCCCAGATCAGCAACAAAAAGACGAGCGCGACGATCGCTCCCCCGCGGCCGCGCGGACCCTTGCTGTATGCGCCGATCTCCTGGTTGATGAGGCCAAAAAGTGCAGGCAGGGCCAAACCCCCGATCAGGACAAGCCAGATGAGCGGATCCAGGATGTAGACGATGTCCCACGAAAACCAGCGATAGGTGAAAGGTTCGAACAGACGTATGCCATAAGCTGTGCTGTAGTCGAGTGGCAGATGGCTGAACGCTGCAAACACTGCGAACAGGTAAAGATATCCCCAACGCACCGGCAACTGTGCGCCTTCGGCCGGCCGTCCTCTTCGATGTCTGACACGATGCACGGCGTACACCATGGCCAGCACTGCCGCTGCGACGAAAGGCACACCCAAGAAGCTGTGTGTGATTCCGCGATGATGCTGAAGTCCTGCGGTGGAGCTCTTGAGCGTCCAAAGCACATCGACATCGGCTGCCTCAGCCGCGAGCACCATCGTCACCGTCGTGAGAGCACTCTTGCGATTAAAGCCCGAGCGTCCCATGCAGGCGCCGGTTAGCAAATGAGCGAGCGGATCCAAGTCCTTCCTCGGTTGAACGTGGCTACAACAAGAGAGCTATTGTACGCAGTCGATCGAATGCAAGGAACTTAACCAGCTTACCTTGCACAGTTACTCTAAGTTCGGTGTGGCGCTCCGAAATAACGAACCAGGAAGTATTGCTATCCGAAAGTAGCCAGGTTGGGGTAGAACAGTTTCGCAGTTGTGGCGTATTGAACCGTCTTCACGCTTGCCACGGCCGAGACAGCTTCGCTCCCGAATCCCAAGTGCCGTGTGTAAGCGGCGTTCCACCTGTACACCCTTAGGAAACACCCACTTCGCCGCCGTCAGCTCATGTCGTCGTGGCTAGTCTTTCCCGCGAGCAGATCGATGGCATGCGGCAAGATCGGCAAAACGGCCCGCAGCGACTCCAACGCGCCGTTTGGGTTGCCCGGTAGATTGAGAATGAGGGAGCGTCCGCGCACGCCGCATACGCCCCGTCCAAGAATGGCGAATGGGGTTCGCTTGGCTCCTTCAGTGCGCATTGTTGTGGGAATTCCATCGATCAACTTCGAGCAAACGGCACGCGTAGCTTCAGGTGTGATGTCGCGAGCGGCAATGCCTGTTCCGCCAGTAGTGACCACCAATTGCACCTGCTCGCTCAGACGGACGAGCGCCGACTCGACCGCAGCCTGATCGTCGGGAATGATTTCCTGGTGTGTAGCCTCGAATCCACTCTGGCGGAGCAAGTCGGCGGTCGCCGGGCCGGAGATATCGGCGCGTTCGCCTCGCGCGCAGGAATCACTAACAGTCAGCACAGCGGCGGTTTTCATGTTCACCGCAGAACGATATCACAGTAAACGACAGATATTCGCGAGCCATAACGTTGCTACTTAGATCTTGCGCCTGTGGTAATCTCCTCTCTTTCCCCCCGACTTGTGCACGAGCAAGACCTCGCGAATCTCGATGCCCTTATCCAGCGCCTTGCACATGTCATACACCGTGAGTGCCGCGACCGAAGCCGCGACCAGGGCTTCCATCTCCACGCCGGTTACGGCAGTTGTGCGGGTCCGAGTGTGTATGGCAACTCCTTTTTGCTGTATTTCTGCATGGACTTCGACTTTACTCAATGGAATCGCATGGCACATTGGGATGAGGTCGGAGGTGCGCTTGGCCGCCATGACACCGGCCACTCGTGCAACTTCTAGTGGATTGCCTTTGGGGTTCCGGGACAGAGCCCGAACAACCTCGGGCGTCATTGCCACGAAGGCGTACGCCTCGGCCTCGCGCAAAGTCGGATGTTTGGCGGATACATCGACCATCCTCGCCTGTCCCGTGTCGTCGTAGTGTGAGAGTTTCTTCAATCTGGTATTACGCTTTGTCATTCTTCACTCTTAGCGCCTGATAGGTACAGAGCATGTTGAGCGGAGTTTCGCGGGTCAGCCGTTCGTTGCTATGCACATTCGCGTTCTCATGCTGTTCAAAACAGCAGTATCGTTACCGTTTCACCAGCGTTGAAACGCTCACGTTCTGGTGGTACCACAAGGTAGCAGTTCGAATGAGAGACAGCCATCAAATCTCCGGAGCCATGCCAGCGGACGAGCTCGACCTCGGGATGCTCATTGGGGCCGCCCAGCTTTGCAGGCAGGAACCGTGTAAGTCCTGTGTTCGTCTTGAACCCCGATTGCAGGACAGCTTGCGCGAAACACAGCGGCTGCGGCGTTGAGCCAGAAAGCGCGTCCAGCACCGGTCGGGCAAATAGTTGGAAAGTGACCATGGTGGAAACCGGATTTCCCGGGAGCCCAAAGAACGGTGTCGTCTTGTCGCGGAAGGCTACATCTCCGAATACAACCGGCTTACCAGGCTGGATGCGCACTCCCCTGAAGACAAAGTGGGCCTGTAATGAGGCAAGAACCGGTGCAACGAGGTCGTACTTACCCGCAGAAACACCGCCGGTGATGAGCAATAAGTCGGCTCTGAGGCCTCGGCGCAGCAACAGCGCCAATTCGTCGGCAGAATCGGGTGCAATGGGAAGAATCAGAGGCTCCCCGCCACTGGCGTAAACCTGAGCTGCCAACGAATAGCTGTTCGAATTGCGGATTTCCTTCGGTCCGGGTGGAAGATTGATGTCAACCACCTCATCTCCGGTGGCAAGGATGGCAACCTTTGGTCGGCGATACACTGCTATCTCGGCGCGTCCCACTGCTGCGGCGACTGCGACCGCTGCGTGATTAACCCGGGTGCCGCGGGCGACCATGACCGTACCCTGAGCAGCTTCCGAGCCGGCGGGAACGATGTTCTCGCCCCTGGCCACCACACGCTGCACGGTGACGACGTCATCGTTTCGACGGGTGTACTCCGCCATTACCACGGTGTCCGCCTTCATTGGAACCGGAGCGCCGGTCATGATTTCAACCGCCTCGCCTCGTCCTATGCTAACGCTGCTCTGTTCGGAGCTTGCTCCAGCTCTAATTTCACCGATTAGGCGCAAATCCGCGGGTGCTGTTACCAGGTCCGCGGCCCTTACTGCGTAGCCGTCGCGAGTCGAGCGCGGAAACGGCGGGAAGTCACGGTCGGCACGTAGATCCGCCGCAAGCACGAGTCCGAGGGCCTCCAACAACGAGAGCACCTCCGGATCGCTTGGGGTAAGCTGGGAGGCATATTCCTCGACGGCCTGCCGTGCCTCGGTGAATGATAGGAGCTTGGATTGGACTACGCCTGTCCCGTCCATGGCGGTTGCCCGAATTTTACTGGAGCTCGGCGACGGGGCGGAACTGCAAAAACCTCGGCTGAGCCGCTAATAAGCAAAGAGGGGCGGCACATGGGCGCCCTCGCAAGATGACTTCTTGCCTGACTTACTCCTTCTTCTTGGTCTGCTTGGCCTTGCCGTAACTGGTCTCCACCGGAGCGCCAATGCTGGCGAGCAGGTCCTTTGCAGCTTGGGCGTATTGTCCCGTGGGCTCCAACTCCAGGTACTTGTTGAAGGATTGCGCGGTCCCCTCGGGCGCAACCATCTTGTCACCCTTGGTTGTGGCTTTGGCCAGCAGGTTGACCCCCTTCCAGTAATAGGCTGCTGCTTTTTTGGGATCGGCCTGAATGGCTTTGTCGAAAGCGGCGATGGCCTCATCGGCCTTGCCAGTGTTAGTAAAGACCGCCCCTTCGTTGAAGTAGTAGGTAGCAGCGTTGGCGGGCTCTGCCTGCGCAGCTGCGGCGTACTCTTGCACGGCCTTCTCGGTTTGACCCGATTTTGCGTAAGCGTCTGCCAGATTATTGTGGTAGGCGCCGACCGTACCCTTGATCGCGATGGCTTTCTGATAAGAATCGATGGCATCCGTGTACTTCTTAGCACCGCGTTGTGCATCGCCCAGGCTGAACCACACTATGTCTTGGTTAGCATCGACTTGCGTAGCCTGCGTCAATATAGATACCGCCTCGTCGTAATTCCCCGCAGCCTCCAGCTGCTTGGCCTGGCTTAGCGAGGCGTTTAGTGTTTTGATCTTCTCATTGTGTTTTTGTACTTCCTCAATAGCTTTTTTCTGCTCTTCGGTCGTAGCCGCCGGCGATTTCGTGGAAAGGTCGGGCACCTTTACCTCTCCTCCGGGAGCGACGGGCACTCTGGTGACCTTGTCTACCTCTTTGCCGTCCTTTAGCAGCGCGATGTCATAGGTCCCGGGAGCGATCCCGATCGAGCTGTATTCGCCTTTGGCGTTTGTTTTCAGGGTGTACTTCCTGCCGGTGGTAGGATCAGAGAGTTCCACTGTAACGCCTTCCAGTGGCTTGCCGTTCTGGTCTTTGACAGCGCCCTGCACGGTTCCCGTCGTTTGACCCCAGAACGGCGTCGCCCTCATTGCGAACAAGAGCGCGAACATGGTGACGAGACAGACATGTTTCTTCATTTTTCCTCCAGTGCGTGAAACCGCAGGAAGCACCGCCTTGCTAACGTGCCGGTCTCAGCTGTTAAGTTGAAGTATAAGTTCATGAAAAATCACGGACCGCAGCCGAGGACAGATAGGGAATCGAATCCTGTTCTCCGGCCGCCGCAAACGCCC
>CAZDYZ010000576.1:0-1996 GCA_964509525.1 uncultured Acidobacteriaceae bacterium | reverse complement strand
CGGGGTCGCATGCCGTGAGATGAGCATGAGCTGGCTGGAATACGCAGTTTTTATCGCGGCGGTGTTGGCACTCGCATACCCGCTCGGCTCGTACCTGACGCGCGTGTGCGAGCGCCGTCGCACGTTCCTTGATCTGCTGCTGCAACCGGTCGAATCCGGTCTGTACCATCTGCTTGGAGTACATGCCGATCAGGAAATGTCTGCGGTCACGTATGCGGCCTGCTTTGTGTCATTCGGTGCAGGCTGCGCTCTGCTGCTGTTCCTCATCCTGATACTGCAGCACGCGCTGCCGGGGGGTCCGTCGGATGCCTATCTCACGACGCCGATGACCGTGGACCTCGCGGCGAATACCGCCGTGAGTTTCACGACGACTACGACCTGGCAGGCCTACGCGGGCGAGAGCACCTTGCGCTACCTCTCGCAGGTGATCGGGTTGGTTGCCCAGAACTTCCTCGCGGGGGCTGGCGGGCTCGCCGTCGGGTTTGCGTTCATTCGCGGCTTCGCGCGGCAGAGCTCCGCGACGATCGGCAACTTCTGGGTGGACCTCGTACGCAGCACGCTGTGGATTCTGTTGCCCGTTTGCATTATCGGCGCCCTCGTGCTGGTTGGGCAGGGTGTTCCCCAGAACCTGAAGCCGTATGACACGGTGAAACTGGTCGAGCCCATGCAGGTGCCGAAGGTGGATGCGAACGGCAAGCCCGTTCTGGGCCCCGATGGCAAGCAACTCATGGATACTGTCACCGAGCAAACTATCGCTCAGGGCCCGGTGGCATCGCAGGAAATCATTAAAGAGTTTGGCACCAACGGCGGTGGCTTTTTTAACGCCAACAGCACACACCCGTATGAGAATCCCACCCCCCTTGCCAACCTCATCGAGATGTTGGCCATCTTCGCCATCGGAGCTGGCCTCACGTACACGCTGGGCCGCATGGTGGAGTCGCCGTGGCATGGTTGGGCGATATGGGCTGGGATGGCGATTCTCTTCGTGGTGGGTGTGGCGGTCGCCTATCAGGCGGAAGCCCGCGGTAATCCGCTGCTGACGGGAGTCGATCAACGCGCCAGTGCTTTCCAGCCGGGCGGCAACATGGAAGGCAAGGAGGTACGGTTTGGCATTGCCAACTCTGCGCTGTGGGCCACCGTCACTACCGATACCAGTTGCGGAGCGGTTAACAGCATGCACGACTCCTATACCCCCATGGGAGGCATGATACCGCTGGCCAACATGATGCTCAGCGAGGTGGTTTTCGGGGGCGTAGGCTCTGGCCTCTATGGGATGATCATTTTCGTCATCCTTTCCGTCTTCATTGCCGGGTTGATGGTGGGTCGCACACCCGAATATCTGGGAAAAAAGATCGAAGCCTACGAAGTCAAAATGGCGATGCTGGTGGCGCTGATCTTCCCGCTGATCATTTTGACCTTTACTGCTATTTCGGTCCTCAAGCCTTTCGGCACCGGCAGCATCGCTAATCCCGGACCGCATGGGTTCAGCGAAATCCTCTATGCCTTCACGGAAGGCGCCGCCAACAATGGTTCGGCCTTTGCCGGCTTGAATGCCAACACGCTCTGGTACAACAACTCAATCGGGTTTGACATGCTGATCGGCCGTTTCCTGATGAAAATCCCCGTGCTTGCGATTGCCGGCAGCCTGGCTCGGAAGAAGTCCGTTCCTCCGTCGCTGGGCACTTTCCCGGTCACGACTCCGCTGTTCACGGTCCTGCTGGTCAGTGTGATTCTGATCGTGGGCGCGCTGACGTTCTTCCCGGCCTTGAGTCTGGGACCAATTCTGGAGCACCTGCTCATGATGGCAGGCAAGACGTTCTGAGGTTTGCTATGGCAGCGAGATCGAAAAACGTACCGAACATACCGATTCCGCAGATGTCGCCCATGGCGGGGCCTACCTCGCCGAGAGCAAAGGCTAAAGCCGTTTGGGAATGGAAGATTGTCCGCCGGGCGATGTGGGATTCCGTAATTAAGCTCGACCCGCGTCACATGATGG
>CAZDYZ010000575.1:0-2004 GCA_964509525.1 uncultured Acidobacteriaceae bacterium | reverse complement strand
GAAAAGTGCGATCGACGGTCCAAGGTCGCCGTTGAGCTCGGGGGAAATCATGAGCAATGCCTTGGGTTCGTCAGCAGCGGGTCGGCAATGAGCGTCAGTTGCGGGGTGAGTACAGTTCCGCCGTTTCCGCCCGAATACAGGAGCTGCGGCATACTGCTGCACGTTACTTCGTTGCCCTCGCCTTACGGTATCGGCGATCTCGGGCCATCGGCGTATTCTTGGATCGATCGAATCCGCAGCGCTGGGCGAGAATGGTGGCAGGCGTTGCCGCTTGGGCCGACCGGTTATGGAAATTCACCTTACCAATCATTGTCTTCGTTTGCGGGGAATGGCCTGCTCATCAGCCCTGAAGGCCTCATTTCCGATGGACTGCTGAGCACAAGTGATTGCGCTTCTCAGTTCGGTGCGGACCTCGTCAACTACGATTCCGTTATCCCGTTCAAAGAACGGCTTCTCGAAAAGGCATGGACAAGATTCAATGCCGGCGAGCGCAGCGATCTTCGTCCCGCTTACAACGAGTTCTGTGCCACCCAGCAAAGCTGGCTCGAAGACTACGCATTGTTTCGGTCGCTCAAAGCGAAGTTTTGCGGCGCTTATTACATGGAATGGCCAGCGGATTTGATCCAGCGAAAGCCTGCTGCTTTAGCGAAGGCGCAACGAGAACTGGCCGATGAAATTGATCGTTTTCGCCTGGAACAATTTCTGCTGCTGCGGCAGGCGGTTCAGGTCAAAGAATACGCCCACGCCAGCGGTGTGAGCTTGATTGGCGACCTGCCATTCTTCGTTTCACCCGACTCCAGCGATATATGGGCGAATCCAGAGTTATTTCTGCTCGATGAGCGGCGGCGGCCGCGTTTCGTTGCTGGAGTTCCTCCCGATTACTTCAGCGCCGAGGGACAGCTATGGGGGAATCCGGTCTACAACTGGGATGCGCTTCGTTCTACGGGTTACCAATGGTGCATCGATAGAGTACGTTCGCTGCTGGCTCATGTAGACGTGATTCGTCTGGATCACTTCCGGGGTTTCGCCGCCGCGTGGCACGTCCCGGCGGGGGCCGAGACAGCGCGATCCGGAGAATGGGTGCCCGGTCCAGGAGCCAGGTTTTTCCAGGCCCTGGGGCAAGAACTGAAAAGTTTGCCATTCATTGCTGAGGACCTCGGCCTCATCACAGACGACGTGCTATTGCTGCGCGATCAACTTCGAATACCGGGGTCCCGAGTTCTGCAGTTCGCCTTCGACGGCCAGGCTGATAATCCTCATCTTCCGCACAATTTTGTTAGCAACACGGTCGCCTATACGGCGACGCATGACAACCCGCCAACGCGCGAATGGTATGAACAACTGCCTGACTCACAGAGACAAAATCTGTATAGCTACCTGAAGCGCAGGCTCGCAAACAGCACGGAAGCTGCACCAGCGCTGATCGAGCTGGCATGGTCATCGCGAGCTGCCCTGGCGATTGCACCGCTACAGGACATTCTTAACCTCAGCGTTGGGGCTCGGATGAACCTGCCTGGTCGTACGGAGGGAATTTGGCGCTGGCGCTTCACCGACGCGATGGTATCGGCAACCGCGTTGGGATGGCTCCTCGACTTGACCGAAAGGGCGATCCGCTGCCCCAGCACGGCATCAAACGCTCCGCGAGCCAAAGCGTAAGGCGGCAGATTTCTGCGAGCGGATTGTTCCTAACCGTCTCAAACAGCGGCAGAGGATGTTCCTGCCCACGGTCGTATCCTGCACTCGGTGGGGGTAATACTAATAGATTAGAACCTGGCCGAGAGAAAAAGGGTCAAGTTGTAGGTGGCATGCATGAGCGCGCCCGCGGTGGTGGAGCGCGCCGGCCGATTATGTTGGCGTACGTCGTGGGTTCAATGGCCACAGCTTGCTGCATCAGGCGGAAGAAGAGTTGGCCACGGTGCTTCGAGGTCCGGCGGTTGAAGCGAAAGGCAAACTCGTCGAGGTAGTAGTCCAAGTGCTTGGCGCTTACGGAGCCCTGGTGAGTCC
>CAZDYZ010000574.1:0-3543 GCA_964509525.1 uncultured Acidobacteriaceae bacterium | reverse complement strand
GTTCCACTGACCCTGCCGGCGCAGCAGGCCCCAAATGGGTATCACACTGTAACCTGCCTCAAATTGAAGCCCGGCAAGACCTTCTCCGATTACCGGGCCTGGGTAGCCGAAGGTCCACACAAGCTTCAGCAGGCCAACGCTGATTCTGGTCGGATTTCCGCCTGGTACCTGCTGTCGTACTTTATGCCCGCGGGCACCTCCGCGGCTTGCGACATCGTGCAAGTATCGATCTACCCTGGATCGCCGCCGGCCCCTCGGCCTCTTGAGGAGGTGGGTGCGATTCTGAAGAAGGCAGGAATCACGATGGGCGCGAAGGAGTTCCTAGAACGGCGCAGTTCCATGGTCGAGCTGGTGTCTGCCGAGTTGTGGCAAAACTGGAACGCGGTGGGCACGCTGCAAAAGGGCGACTACGTGGTGTTGAACCATATGAAGGTCCCGAATGAGGGGGACTGGATGGCATACGAGAAGAAGATGTGGCAACCGTTTGCGGAGGCGATGGTGAAAGACGGCGTGATGCGCGGGTGGTTTCTGAACACACCGGTCTACCCCGGTGGGAGTGACCGGAAATACCAGGCTGCCACCGTCGACGTGTACCCGAGCTGGGATGCAGTATTCAAAGACAATGGATTCGCGGAGCGGTTCAAGAAGGTACATCCCGACGCGGACCTGAACCAGACGCTCGCTTCCTTCGAGAAAGTCCGGACGATCGGGTCGACGGAACTCCTGAGTGTTGAGGATGTGGTTGTACCGGCGAAATAAAGTGCCTTTCGCGCAGTCGCGAGATAGCAAATAAGGCTGCGTTGACGAATGTTCACAACGTTCGACGTGACTGGTTTGTCGGTTGTCGGAGAAATGCTTCCAGCGACCAGTTTACGATAGTTGGTGCGAACAGCCCATCGCATGCGCAAACATTCTGAATTGCAAGGGGATTTATCACCAGGAATCGACCGAGGCTCTCTGGTCCAACCACGTAAGCACCACCGAATCCACGACTGCTTACGGCGAGGAACGCCACTGAGGTGATGGTTGGGAAAGGCGGCACAAAACCGACAGGCCGGAGAAAACACACCCATGGCTTAAAGGTTAGATCGCCAGAAGCCCATTGTATACTGGGTCACCGGGAGGCCGGAAAACAAGGAACTCTATGCGCTCGGATTGCACGCCAGTCGCTGGTGCCATTCTGTTCGTTGCTTCATCATTTGTCGGCAGCGCGCAACGGTTGCCGCCAACCACCCGCACCGATAATTTTCGGGAGGCCTTTCACGGCCAGGAACTCGTCGACCCCTACCATTGGCTCGAGGATTCCACCAGCTCAGCCACTCGGCAATGGATCGACGCCCAGAACACATACGCGCATGTTCTTCTCAATCCGCTGCCGATACGCGAAAGAATCCTCGGTCAACTCACAGAAATGTTGCGTCACGATAGGATCGGCGCACCGTCGCAGCGAAACGGCTACTACTATTTTGAGAAGCGAGGAGCAGAGCAAGACCTATGGTCGTTCTACCGCCGCAAAGCAGACAGCGACGCCGACGAACTGCTGCTTGATCCTCATCAGCTGAGTCCAGACCACACCGCGAGCATTTCGGCATTTGATGTTTCTGAAGATGGCGCATTGGTCGCCTACGGAGTGCGCCAAGGCGGCCAGGATGAAACTGATTTGCGCATCTTCGATGTTACGAGTCATCGTGACCTGCCGGACCACCTGCCCCAGTCCCTCTATAGGGGCTTTGCATTCAAAAAGGACCGGAGCGGGTTCTATTACACGATCCAGCATCGTGATGCCGGTCAACGCATTCTTTATCATATGCTCGGCTCGGATACGACCAAAGATATAGAGGTCTTCGGACAGGGCTACGGAGCCGACACGTGGGTGTCACCCGCGGTGTCGGAGAATGGACGCTATCTACTGATCAGCGTGCAGCGCGGCTGGGCCCAGGCTGACCTTTATATTCAGAACCTCGAAGCTGGCACTGCGATTCAACCTGTGGTCAAGGGCCTGGACGCGAAGTTCGATGCCTCGTTCGCAGACGACTTTCTGTTCGTCCGAACCGATTGGAAGGCCCCGAAAGGCCGAATTCTAAAGATCGACCTGCGCGACCCCGCTCAGGAAAAATGGCTCGAGATTGTGCCCGCGGGGGAGGATTCCATGGAAAATTCAGCCCTAATAGGCGGGAAGCTCTTTGTTATGTACTTACGAAATGTGGCTTCTCGCATCAACATCTTCTCCTTGGATGGCAAGCCCCTTGGTGAGGTACAGGTACCCGGACTTGGGTCGGCTGGCATGGGGGGCCGCGCCGATCAGAAGGAGGGTGTCCTCTATTTCTCCTCGTACACAACTCCTTACTCCATCTACCGCTATGACACCGGTGCCGGTGAGAAGATTCTCTGGTACCGCGATTCTGTTCCTTTCCAATCTGAACGCTTCGAGACGGAACAGGTGTGGTATCCGTCTAAAGACGGCACAAAGATTCCGATGTTTCTGATTCACCGTAAGGGCCTGAAGCCCGATGGAAACGCGCCGACCATTCTTTACGGTTATGGCGGTTTCAATGTAAGCCTCACACCGTTCTTCAATCCAAGTGCAGCGTGGTGGATCGAGCACGGAGGTCTATACGCCGTGGCGAATCTCCGTGGCGGCGGTGAGTTCGGCGAAGAGTGGCACCGCGCCGGAATGCTGGACAAGAAGCAGAACGTGTTTGATGACTTTATCGCGGCGGGAGAATGGCTAGTTTCCAAGAAATACACAAACCCGAAAAAACTAGCCATCTGGGGCGGCAGTAATGGTGGATTACTCGTGGCGGCGGCTTTAACTCAACGGCCCGATCTCTACCAGGCTGTGGTTTGCTGGCACCCGGATCTCGATATGGTCCGGTATTACAAATACACGAAGAACAATAATCCACCAGCTCTGCTGGAGTATGGGAACGCTGCTGATCCGGCTCAATTCAAGTTCCTCTATGCCTACTCACCCTACGAACGAGTTCGCCAGGGCACGAAGTACCCTGCCGTGTTGCTGGAAAGCGGAGACGCCGACACACGCGTTCCACCCGAACAAGCCCGAAAGATGACAGCGCGCCTGCAGGCTGCGACATCATCTGGTCGCCCAGTGTTGCTCCTGTATGACGCCAAAGCCGGGCACGCAGGGGGCCAACCGTTCAAGAAGATTGTAGAGGATTCAACTGACGAGCTCACGTTCGTGGCCTGGCAGCTCGGAGTGAACTAAGAAATGAGACATTCGCTGATTGTGAACAACAAGGGATTTCGTGGCAGAAATGGCGCTCGCGCTTGCCACTCGTCGTCTGGACTATTCTCCGAGCGGCTGACCACACTGCGACAATGGTTGCGGTGTCGTTGCCCAGCTTTCGAGGGTAAAGGCGGATTACTCTGGAGTATGCGATTTTCCGCGCTGCTGCTCGCGTTATCCCTCTTCACCCCCGGCGCGTCAGCTCAGGTCGCCGACCGTAGCTTTGCCGGTTTCGAGCACCTCACTGGGAATTGGGAGGCACGTGTTGGAACAAAGGGCGCAATCATTCGGCTGAA